>CAZKZI010000125.1:0-9619 GCA_964557205.1 uncultured Lentisphaeraceae bacterium | reverse complement strand
AGCCGGTCGGGGGTAAACTGCCCAACGCCTGGGGACTCTACGACACACACGGCAACATATGGGAGTTGTGTCCGAAAAAGTATCAGTCGGAATCTCCGGGCAGCTCAGAAATATGGCTGCTCGGCGGTGCCTTTATCTACGCCGCAGATGTCTGCCGTACAGCGGGTCGGTACGGTGCCACCCTAACTTTAAAGACAGTCTACATCGGCTTCCGCGTTGTGAGGACTCTGCCATAGCGCAATAGCGCTACCCTCACCTGCCTGCGGTAGTCAGGTAGCGCGGCAGGCAGGCTTAGGTGAGCACCGACGTTCGGCCGAACGATAACAAAGGGAGATTGAGATGGATAATTGGGCACACGCAACAATATGGATAACTCTGTTCGTTACAGTGTTGATCTACAACGTGTACAAACTGAAAACCGCAAAGGATCCCAAAGAGGAACTGCTCAAAGCGAAGCAACTCTGCGACCAAGGCCTTATTGAGAAGGCCGACTACGAGAAGATCAAAAGCAAGTTGCTGAAACGGATCGTCTCTGACTGACAGGCACGGCCAACACCATCCTGTACGCTATCAGTGCTCGCGCACTGAAGCGTGAGTAACACATTCGACATAAGAGATGAAAGAGGAGAACGACTATGATTAATCCGCATTCAAGGTGGTTAAGTCATGCTTAATCATGAGGCTTTGTATGAGCGCGCTTGCGGGGTGATGCCCGGCGGGGTGAACAGTCCGGTGCGGGCCTTTAACGGGGTGGGCGGCACGCCGCTGTATGTCGAGTCGGGCAAGGGCTCGGTGATACAGGCGGCTGATGGGCGGAGCCTGACCGACTTTTGCTGTTCGTGGGGCGCGATGATTCTGGGGCATGCGCATGACGAGGTGGTAGAGGCGATCTGTCAACGGGCTGCTAAGGGCACAACCTTCGGGATCAACACGCCGGACGAGGTGGTGCTGGCCGAGAGGCTCTGCGCCTTGGTGCCGGGACTTGAACGGGTGCGGCTGGTCAACTCGGGCACCGAGGCGGTGATGACGGCATTGCGCCTGGCGCGCGGGATGACCGGGCGCGACAAGGTCATCAAATTCGACGGCTGTTATCACGGCCACAGCGACAGCGTGCTGGTCTCGGCCGGCAGCGGCCTGCTGACCGGCGGCACGGTCAGTTCGCGCGGCATACCCAGGCATGTCGCTGCCGACACCTTTGTGGCGCCTTACAACAGCTTGGAGGCTGTCGAGCGGATCGTTGCGGAACGGGGCACTGAGGTGGCTGCGATCATTGTCGAGCCGGTGGCGGGCAACATGGGGCTGGTGGCGCCACAGCCGGAGTTTCTGCCGGGGTTGCGCATGCTGACTGACCGTTGCGGGGCGTTACTGATTTTCGACGAGGTCATCAGCGGGTTCCGTTTCAATCTGTCGACCTACGGCAAGCTGATCGGCGTGTGTCCAGATCTGGTCACTTTGGGCAAGGTCATCGGCGGCGGGCTGCCTCTGGCCGCGGTAGGCGGCAGGGCTGTGATCATGGACGAGCTTTCGCCTTGCGGTAAGATTTATCAGGCGGGTACATTGTCAGGCAACCCTTTGGCAGTGGCGGCCGGGCTCAAGACGCTGGAGATTCTCGAACGGGATGATCCTTATCCGCGCATGGCCGAACTGGGACGGAAATTGTCGGAGGGGATCAACGCGGCGGCTGTGGCCAAAGGCGTGCCGTTGCACTGCGCGCGTCTGGGCGGGGTCTTCACGCTCTTCTTCAACGGTGCGCCGGCACAGAATTTGGAGGATGCCAAACGCAGTGACACGCGGGCCTATGCCGCAGCTTTTCACGCTCTGCTGGAGCGCGGGTTTTATCTGCCGCCTTCACAGTTTGAGGTCGCCTTCATATCTGCCGCGCACAGCGAGGCGGATGTGGCGCGTTTCGTCGAGGTAGTGCGGTCAACCAGAATCACATCCTAAAACTGATCCGCATCGCGCATCTGCCGGGGTTCGGCGGGGCTGACAGCATCGACTGGGGTGGGGTTTTAAAGACACTGATGGTTTTGTGAAAGGGCGTGGAGTATGAGCAGTTTAGAGGATGAGAATATGAAAACACCTTTTCTGGTGAAGAGGATTGAGCGCGGCCATGAGCTTTCCATGGCTGATGTAGGTGCTGTTATGGCGAATCAGACCGAGGCGAACACTATCGCTTGTCTCAACTGGCCGGAGTTTACGTATTGCCCGAAAGTCACTTTTCGGATAGGGCATGTGCAGGACGAGATCTGGCTCAAGTTCGATGTCAGCGAAGAGAGTGTGCGCGGGCTGGAGACAAGGATGCACGGCGACGTTTGCAGAGACAGTTGTGTAGAATTTTTCATCTCCTTTGACCGTGGCAACTACTACAACCTTGAGGTCAACTGCATCGGCACGGTGCATCTGGGTTTC
Source organism: uncultured Lentisphaeraceae bacterium (assembly GCA_964557205.1). Taxonomy (GTDB): domain Bacteria; phylum Verrucomicrobiota; class Kiritimatiellia; order RFP12; family UBA1067; genus JAQVQN01. The sequence goes on along the minus strand of CAZKZI010000125.1, from coordinate 7,210 downwards.
GGGCCTTCACGGCACGGGCGGAAATTCGTGACGCCCGAAATAGTACAAAAAATCGGTGTTCACTCCACGCTGGGCGATCAGCCTTTTGAAGAAAAGCGCGGCGGGTTCGACTGGAGTTTGACCTTGAGGGTGCCGACCTGCGTTTTCATGTTCGATGACCTGAAAGGTTTGAGCGGGCGGGTAGCCTCGGCCAATCTTTACAAGATAGGCGACTCTTTAGCTGTTCCGCATTATGTTTCTTGGGCACCGGTTTCGACACCCAAGCCCGATTACCACCGGCCTGAATTTTTCCGTGACATACGGTTCGGGTGAAAAAAACCTGTCCGCGCACGGGTCGTGCGCGGACAGGTTTTAGTAGTGCCCGCTCACTTCTTAGAGCAGGAAGCCTTTTTCGATCCGGCTTCTGCGCAAGAGGCTTTTTTGGTGCAAGGGCATTTATCGCACTTGTTCTCGGCCTTTTTGTCAGCCGCCTTGCATTCAGTGGCATCGCACTTTTGTTCCGATTTTTTTTGTCCCTTGGCGGGGCATTGGGCTGTGGCTGTTGCAACCACCATTACAGTCGCTGCCGCCAACATCATCATTTTTTTCATTTTTTGTACCTTCCCTGTTAGTGGGGTGCTTTAATCTCAAGTGTCGTACTGGAGATTAAAATAGTATATCACCGCGAGAATGTCAAGCGGTCAAATAGAATTTATTTTCGCTTGCAAACGTCGGCTGTTGCCGGATAATAAACAAGAATGTTGCCTAAGTTCGAATGGTTGGATATAGAAGTTGACGACGCGAAGTCAGGGGATTTGTCGGCAGCTCTCAAGTTGCCGTTGCAGATAGCGCGGCTGCTGGTGGCGCGCGGTGTAGAAGAGCCGGAAAAGGCGGCAACTTTCCTAGCGCCTGACATCAAGACCCACCTTTCAGACCCATTCACATTTCCCGGGGTGCGCGAGGCCGTAGACAGGCTATGGTCGGCTATCCGCGAAAACCGCGAAATTGTTGTTTTCGGTGATTTTGACGCTGACGGCGTCGCGGCGGCAGTTATCATTTCGATTGCTTTGCGCCGTATGGGCGGTCAGGTAGAGGTGTTTCTTCCGGTACGCGAGATCGAGGGGTACGGTCTGACCTTTGCGGCCATCGAGCGTTGCTTTGCGGAACGCGGGCGTTGTCCGGCATTGTTGATGACCGTGGATTGCGGGGTCAGTTCGGTCGCGGAGGTTGAAAGCCTGAAGCAGCGCGGTGTGGAGGTGATTATCTCCGACCATCACGAGCCGGGTCCTGAGTTGCCCCGAGCCGATGTGATTGTCAACCCTCGGCTGGGCGCGTCACCTGGCGCGGAAGAGCTTTGCGGGGCCGGCGTGGCCTTCAAAATCGCCCATGCTCTGGTCGAGACCGGTCGGCGCAACGGCTGGTACACGGGGGCGCCGTTGGGCGGCGAGCTGCTGGTGCCGGCCGGGCTCGCCACAGTCACCGACGTTGTGCCGCTGACCGGCGAAAACCGTCTTTTGGTGTGGAACGCCATAAAGCACTGGCGGCGCTGTGCCGGGGTGGGGTTGCGGGCGTTGCTTTCACGGACCGCGCAGACGACCGTGACAGCTCCCGACGCGTATACTTTCGGCTATATCCTGGGGCCGCGCATCAATGCCGCTGGCCGCATGGCTTCGGCCATGGTGGCATACGAGCTGCTCACCACAGGCGACAAAGACCGCGCGGCCGAGCTGGCCGCCCAGCTCGAGGGACTGAACGGACGGCGCAAAGGCATAGAGGAGCGCATCATCTTGGCCGCCTGCCGCCAGTGCGGGCTTGATAAGAACGGCGCGGCTTATAGCGCTTCGGCTGTGGTGGTGGGAGGGGCCGGAGCTCACAAAGGCGAAGACGGGTGGCATCCCGGGGTGATCGGCATTGTGGCGTCGCGGCTCAGCGAGTTCGCGGGCCGGCCGGCGGCTGTGGTCTCTTTCAATGCCGAGGGCTGCGGGCGCGGCTCGGTACGGGTCGGCGAGGGTTATCATGCCCTCGATGCGTTGAGCGCGGCAGGCGAGACGCTTGAGCGTTTCGGTGGCCATGCGCGGGCGGCGGGCTTCGATGTGAAACCCGGCGCGTTCGAGCAATTCAAGCGGCTGTTCAACGAGGCCTGCGCCGCGCAGGCCGTCGTTGCCGGATACCGTCGCACGCTGACGGTTGACGGCTGGCTGGAAACGGAAGACCTCGCTTGCGATTTCTATCGTGAACAGCAGCGGTTGGCTCCGTTCGGGAACGGGAATCCGACACCGCGCTGGGGAGTGCGCGGGGTAGTCTTGTCGGATGCCAAGCCGATGGGTAGCACTGGGGCTCACCTGCAAATGGCGTTCAAACGTAAAGGCCGTCTGTTGCCGCGCGGGGTGTGGTTCCGTAACGGTTGTCCGGTCGAGAAACTGCGTGCCCACAGCGGGCTTTTCGACGTTGTTTTCGAGTTGCGTGAAAACTGTTTCGGTGGTACGGCCAACATCGAGCTTAACGTGGTTGACATGGCGCCGCACCGAACTTGATCTTTTCGCAGACCGGTACTTTACGGTTTGAGCCGGGTTGGTCAATGACGAAACGCGGCAAGGCGAGGCCGCCGATGCGAACGGCAAGTTCACGTTCGAGACGACGGGCTTTCACGAGAGACACGCGGAAGTGAGAGATGCCGGTTACGGGGTCACACATGAAGACGTAGTAAGGTCTAACTCGTATCCGCTGCAGTCCTGCGCATAGTTCGAAAAGGGCATCGGTAGAGTCGTTAACCCCTTTTAAAAGCACGCTTTGGTTGGAGACGGGGATGCCGGCTTCGACTAGACGGGTACAGGCGGCGGCGGACTCTGGGGTGATCTCGCGCGCGTGATTGAACTGGGTGTTGACCCACACCTTGCGGAATTTGCCGAGGCTTTCCGCCAGTTCAGCGGTGACGCGCATGGGCAGTGTCACGGGCACGCGCGTGCCGATGCGGACAGCGTCGATCTGCGGTAGATGCGCGAAGGCCTTGACCAAGGCTGTGACGCGGCGGTCGGGAAGGAGCAGGGGATCGCCGCCGGATATCAGCACTTCCCGGACTTCGGGGTGTGAGCGCACCCAGTCTACTGCTTCGGCGAGCTGCTCGGGGGTGCGTATGATATCTGCGTCGGATAGCAGGTTCTTGCGGGTGCAGTGGCGGCAGGCCATGGCGCAACGGTCATGCGCCATGACCAGCACGCGGTCGGGGAAGCGTCGCTTGAGACCATGGCAACAAGCGGCCTCGCTGCGTTCACCGAACGGATCGTTTGAGGTTCCGGGTTCGCTTTCCAGTTCATCCGCAGAGGGCATAGCCTGAAGATTGAGCGGATCTTTATGATTCTCTCTGTCAAGTAGTGACAGTGCGTATGGGTTGATTAAGACTGGATAGCACTGTTTAACCTTGGCAAAGATACTTTCCGAAATACCGAATGCCGATAGCTCCGGCTGGTACTCTCTGACGGCGTGCCGCATTTGCCAGCGCCAGTCATGCCAGGTGCATCCGTGCTTTCCTTGAAGCGAGTGTTCAGAATGCGACATGTACTTTAGGCAGCGATTTACGGATGCGGACTTTCTCGTCCGCAGGAATCTGACAGCGGACCAGTGAGAGCACCTGCAGGCTTTTCCAACCGTTCAAATCTGAAGGAAGTTTTGTCACTTTGCAGCCGTCCAGATCTATCTGGCGAAGTTTGGGCAAGCCGGTCATCCAGTCGGGTATCTTCAAGATAGGATTATCGCTAAGGCTGATGTCCTCCAGCAAGGGCAACGCTTTCAGGCACTCCGGAACGGCGGTGAGCTTGTTCTGCCGCAGATATATGCGCTGAAGGCTGGTCAATGCACTCATTTCGATTGGCAGGACTTCCAGTTGGTTGCCGTTCAGCCTTATCCAGCGCAAAGACTTGATACGGCAGAGTTCGGGCGGTAGCGTGGTCAGTTGGTTGTGATCGAGATTCAGATAGGTCAAAGACGACAATCCCGCTATATCAGGCGGCAGTGAAACGAGCGCGTTTTCAGCCAGATACAAGTGCTCAAGCCATGACAAACGAAAAATTTCCGACGGAACAGCGGTGAGACCTGCGGCGGACAGATCAAGCCGTTTCAAAGCTTTGAGTTTAGGCAGCCCCGCTAAAGATTTTAGCCCCTGTACGCCCCGCAGGTCGAGAAAGGCCAGCTTCGGCATGGAAGCTAGTTCTAAGGGCAAGGCAGCGAGCGGCTGTCCTGCCAGCACCAGACGTTCCAGCTCGTCGTTTTTTTCTGCGGCCTCAGCCATAGAGCTAGCGGTAACCGGACGGTGCGGCGCCTGCCTGTTTTCAAAACAGCCGGAAGACAATAGTAAAAACGGCACAGCCAGAACATAACAGTGTTTTCTCATAATTTTATGGGTTCCTATGGCTTATGTCGGCAGCCATGACATTTCTGCGTCTTGATAATCAGGCACGCCAAGGCCTTTTGCGTTCGATCGGGTTGTCGATGATAGTGTTGACCAGGTTTACGTCTTCAACAAGCTGGAAATCATACATGCCGACGCAAATAAAGTCAGCGCCGCTTTTGAAAGCGTATGGAAAAGAATCTTTGGGATGAAGTGCTCCCGCGGCTAGAATCTTGAATGCTATCCACGGCTGCTCGAGTTTCTCCATATAGGCGATGACATCATCGGGATCCAGGCACCAGACGTTGTCTTTTGAGAAATAACCGTCTTCGGTATGGGCAGACCAGTATTCGGTGCGATGAAGGGTTTTGACCCAGAAATCAGGAATGATGCCGTTTTCCACGCAGCCCTTGACGGTCTCTAGCCGATGCGCACCGATGCCGACCGGAACTCCCAGCTTGCGCATTCCTTCCAGCGCCTCGCCGAGTTTGTCGAACTGTCCCTTTTGGGCGAAACGATCCGATATCCCGCCATGGCAGTAGACGGCGCACGCGCCGTTTTCAACAGACAACTCTGCGCCTCTAACGAGTCCCTCCTTATGGCCGCTGTCGGAGATAAACTGGATCTTGCCGCCCTCTTTCCTCCAGTAGTCGTTGATAACGCGCATCAATGCGGGATTGGTGAGGATCGTGTTCATGCCGCACGCCTCCGCCATGCGGAAGGTACGGAAGACGCGATCGTCAGAGTGATAGGCCTTTACCAGTTTGTCGGTGTATAAAAGATCGCGGCCGTGGGCCCAGCCGCCTATCAGGTTTCCGCCCAGAAACATGCGGCTGAGTTTCACGTTCTTGATATACCCGAATTTGTCGACCGGTTTATTCAGATCCTTGATGTCGTCAAAGTCAAAGGCCTTGACGGTCGCGCTGGTGACCGCGTCAGTGTTCGTGAGGTTTTCGCGTTCCCAGATCTTGCCGTGTTTGCGGTATAAGGCATATCCGAAAGCGCCGATAACCGGCAAGGATGTCAGACTCAATAAAAGCTCGCGCCGACTGGCCGATGTCACGCCCAGGCCGCTTCCGCCGTCAGCGGCGATGTCGCGTTTACGCAACAGAAGGCAGAATGAGCGCGTGAGATAAGCGCCCAGGTTGAAAGATGGTACCAGAAACACCGCCAGCAAAGCCGCCGCCTCTACCACGTTGCGGTCGATCCATAAAAAATGCCCTTCTGCATAATAGGCCAGAAAAGGCGGTTGAGCCACATAGTAAAAGGCCAGAAGCGCAATGCCGGCAATGGCCGCTGGACGTGTTAGCACCCCCAGTATCAAAGCTAGACCGATAAAGGTCAAGCCCCACATGTTGAGCCGGTCACAGAGATTCAGTAGCCAGGGCGTGTCGGCGATGTAGCGGAAAACCGGGGCGGCGAACCAACGGCTCATGCGCAGGTAACCCGCGCACGACCAGCCACCGGGCTGGATCAATTTCCAGATGCCCTCATAAAGGAAATGCCAGCCGACAAGCATTCGCAATAAAGTGATTCCCCAGTTTTTCTTCATTTCGTTCCTTTAAGGATATGGCCTATTTATGGTGGCACTCATACTTAATTGACCACATAGCTTTCAACGCCACCAATATTAGAGTTTAGCGTCACCCTAGTCAAAGTGAAAACCTTGTTGAATCGCCTCAGCCATCATACATCGCATAAACGCACGGCGTTCCTAAGCGACTCCACGCCTTTTTTTGGCGAGAACTCATGTGCGACATAACCTTTAAACTTTTTCTCCTCCGTCAACTTGGCGACAGTTCTCATTATGGCAGGATAAAAGAGTTCCTGGTCTTCGTCCAGATCCTTGCGCCCCGGATTGCCGGCAGTATGAAAATGATCGATGAATTGTATATTGTCGTTGATCGTGCGGATGATATCACCTTCCATGATCTGCATGTGGTATATGTCATAAAGCAACTTAAAGTTAGGGGAAGCCACGCGTTTGCACAGTTCGACGCCCCATGCGGTCTTGTCGCACATGTAGCCTGGGTGGTTAACCTTGCTGTTGAGCAGTTCCATGCAGATGGTCACGTTATGGTCCGCGGCGATTTTGACAGCCTCTTTCAGCACATCGGCGCAGTTCGTCATGCCGTCCGCGTCACTGATGCCCGTGCGGTCGCCGGCCATGGCTATAACGCGTTTCCATCCGAACTTGGCGGCTGCCGGAATGTTACGTCGAAAATCATCCATCCATTGATCCCTCTTGATACTGTTGTTGAGGCCGTCTTTGATTGTGCCGGCGCCGGGTACCATCGTGGCCGATAGCCCATGATCTTTGATGGCCGGCCAGTCATTCTGTCCGACCAGGTCAATGCCGACAATGCCGAGAGACTGAAGTGTGCGGCAGAATTCATCGATCGGCATTTTTCCCAGTATGCCGCGTACACAGCTCTGCTTGATGCGTCCCTTAAGTTTCAGTGGTGCCGCAGTCTGTGCGCTTGCCGGTGTAATGGCTGCCATACCTAATAGGCGCAGGGTATCACGTCTGCTGATTCTGATCATTGTTCAACTCCTTTGTATTGTTAACTTTGCAACGCGAGGTTTTGTTCGGGGGATCGAAAACAGACTTGTAATCTATTAAGCGTAATCAAAACGCTTAAGAAGACACCATGCTGTTATTGAATAATCGATATATAAATGTTCGCTTAATGACGCAGAAAAGTCAATCGGCTAATGAAAGTTACTCTGCCGTCAAAGATAAATACATATAATGCCTCACATCTTTTCGTAGTTCTGCAAGCTGAAAAATATTTTTATTTTTTTAAAGGTGTCGGTTGACACGGTGTTGGGGTTCTGATACATTCC
>CAZKZI010000124.1:0-9753 GCA_964557205.1 uncultured Lentisphaeraceae bacterium | reverse complement strand
AACCCGTTGAAGGGCTCCTCTTTCCTGATGCCGGCGGGATTACGATCAACCATCCGTGGCTGACTCTGGAAGATCTGCTCGCCATGCTTGATTTTGACGAGCGTGTGCTGGGAATCGAGATCTGGAATCCTTCGAGCCTCTTCGGTTACTTCAGCAGGGTCTCGCCTCCTCCGACGACACTGGACGAACTGACGTTCTACAACCACTGGGACAACGTTCTTCGGACGGGCCGGCGATGTTTTGGTTTTTTTGTGAAGGATCACCCGATCTGCGAGCGTGGCCGTAACGTGCTGCTGGTCTCCGACTTGTCGAAACTGACGCGGCAGGAAAGGGAGCACGAGGCGTTGCTCGCCTACCGGCAGGGGCGTTTCTTTGGGTTGATCGGCGCGATGTCGATTGACGCGTCGGGGAAGGTCGTGTCGCCTTACGACAAGAGCGATTTCCGCTTCACTCGTATCGCGGTGCGCCAGGACAAAAACGGCAAACCAGTCGGCTTGGAGGTGGCCGTGGACGGGGCCGACCGTGCTAAACGCCCCAACACGCAGATCCGTTTTGTGACCGATCAGGGTATCGCCGGGGTCGAGAGCGGCGATAAGGTGTTCTTCGCGTTTCCCCGCGCAGCCGACGGGAGCATTCTCTGCCGCTATGTCCGGGTGGAGGCGTTCGCTTATCCGGCGACTCACTTAGACGGGAAGCCCCTGACCGCAGAGGCGTTCTCGGCAATGAACGTTCTCCAGATCGCCCGCATTCATGACAGGCTAGGGGACATCCTACCCGCCAAAATCGATGATATTAAAGGGCAAGCCCCCATCGGCATCGTTGATATGATCTTCGCGCAGCCGATCCTTATCCGGCACTGACGAGTACCCCGGCACGCTGAAAAAGTTGGCGGACGACACGGAGGTTGTCACTCCAGAACGTAGCGGCAACCCGTGAAGCTCTGTACGGTATGCGGCTAACCCTCCACAATCCCGAGCGGTTCCGCCGTCCGCCACGCTCCGCGCGTGAAGTCTGGCACTTCGACGGCCGATCCCCCGTTCAGCACAGACTGCTCGGAGAGTCCCACCAGCGAACTCCACGTCACGCCGTCGTAGACATCCTGATCGAGCGGCAGGCCGTTCAAGAGACAGTGGCACAGGCGGGACTCCATGAGGTAGTCCTTGCCGCCGTGACCGCCCATTTTTTGAGCGGTCTTCCTGTGTTTGCTCCAGAGGGGATGGACGTATTTTGCCTGGAGTTCCTCAAGCGCTTTGTCGCTCATCCAGGCGTGCGGGCTGGGATCCAGCGCAACGCGCAAAGGAAAATCGGCCAAGGTGCCTTTCGTGCCGGAAATCAGGTTGAGGCGGGTATAGGGCCGCGCGCTGCAGAGACTGAACTGCACCATGATCGTCTTGCCGAGACGGGTCCGGATGATCGAGGTGTTCATGTCCCCCATCTTGATCGCGCGGGCTGTCTTGGCCTGCAGACTCTCTTGGCCAAACTTGTCCGCCGCCGCGCTTCCGAACCCGAAAGGGAGGGTGCTCATGGAGGCCAAGGACTCCAGACAGTCGCCCCGGTTGATGTTCATATATTGGCAGACCGGGCCGAGCCCATGCGTGGGATATAGGTTGCCGGTATGCCGTTGATACCACCTGAACCGGAATTTCTTGAACGCCTCGCCGTTATCATTTCCCTTCAAATAGCCGCCGCGCCCGTCATGGATGTAGGCTGCCTCGCCATGCACGAGTTCACCCAGCACGCCTTTCCGGCAAAGGTTGAGCGCCAACAGTTCATTCTCACCGTAACAGACGTTCTCCAGCATCATGCAGTGCAGGCGCATTCTTTCGGCCATCTTCACCAGCAGCCAGCAGTCCTCGACCGTCATGGCGATCGGCACCTCCACGCAGACGTGCTTGCCGCACTGCATGGCATAGAGCGCCATCGGCACATGCCACTCCCAGTTCGTGCAGACATAGACGAGATTCACGTCCGGGCGCTCGCACATTTTTTTGAACGCCTCTTTCGACCCGAAATACTTGGCGGGATCCTTCTGTCCCAAGGCCACGACATCCGCCGCGCTCTTGGCGACCCGGTCCTCGTAGATGTCGCAGATCGCCACCACTCTCGTCTTCGGGATATTGCACAGCCGCTTTACCGCGCCGGGCCCGCGCGCGCCGACGCCAATAAAGCCCACGCGCACCTCATCCAGCGCGGGCGCACGCAGCCCCATCACCGAGCGCGCGTTGTTTATGGAGCGTCCCATAGTCTGGCAACCCGTTCCCGCCATCACTGCGGCCATGCCTGTGAAGGAGGCCGCTTTTAAGAAATCACGCCGTCTTGTCATCACGTTTCTCCTGGTTCGTTTTTCTCTTTCCGTTCTCCACCCACGCATACCCACGCTGTTTCACAATGGGCACCTTTAATATTTAATTTTACGCATTTCTTAACAAGAAAAACAGGATTCACTAGCATCCCATAGGCCAAGCCGGAAACATTCCGGTTCCCATGACTGGCATCTATTATGCGTGGGGGGTGAAAACAGTCAACCCCTAAAATCCGCATAAAAACGTTAGCCTCGTGGCCGTCCGCCTACGACGCCGCGCGTGCCGAACTGGCCAAACTCATTCTCGCGCTACCGAAGCGCGTCCCGTGTGAGTAACCAATGATCCTCGCTGTCTGTTGTCATGGCTTTCTCTGCAAAGCGTGCGTTTCATTTTGCACTTGCGCGGGTGCGATCTTTGCTTGTCTTGTCAATCCGATTTCTCTACCATCTTGCCAAATGCGTTATTCCCTGCTTACGAGGCCGGAAAAACGTCAACTTCGCCTGCATCGGCACTTGTTGGAATATGCGGCTTGTGAGATACTGTCAACGGTTGAAGAGAGTTACTGATATATTCTGGCAATACGCAAGAAAGGTACGTGTGAAGGCAATACAAATTTTAACGGCTGTGGGGGTAGCCGGTTTTTTGGTTGCGCAGGGTGCGGGAGAGGCGGAGGGCGGTCTCCGTGCGGGAGCGGCCAAAGCCAACATCACACCACCTTTGGGGCTGCCTCTGGTTGGCGAGTGGAAAAATCCGCCGGGGAGCTATGTGCGGCATGAACTTTTCGCCCGCTGCCTGGTGCTGGATAATGGCAAGACAAGAATAGCCTTCGTGGTTTGTGACCTGCTGGGGTTTTCGCGCACGGTGAGCGACGAGGCCCGGCGGCTGGCTGAGGAGCAGACCGGCGTTCCGGCTTCCCACATTCTGGTGTCGGCGACGCACACGCATTCCGCGTCCAGCGCGTTGGGGGAAAACCCGTGGGCACTGAACGACCCACTGGACGAATACTCGCAGTTCGTGGCGCGGCGCATCGCGGACGCGGTGTCATGCGCCGTGTACACGCTGCGACCGGCTCGTGTCGGCTGGACCTCGGCCCAGGAACCGCGCCATGTGTTCTGCAGGCGCTGGTTCATGAAGCCCGGCACCACGCCGGAAAATCCTTTCGGCAGCAAGGACGACTTGGTCAAGACGAACCCGGGGCGGGGCAATCCCAATTTGGACAGACCGGCGGGACCGGTCGATCCCGAAATCTTCATTTTGGCGGCGCAGACGCCGGAGGGGCAACCGATCGGCATGTTGGCCAACTACTCGCTGCATTATGTGGGCGGCACGGTCAAGGGCGAGATAACGGCGGACTATTACGGCTTTTACAATGACCGCATGCAGGAGTTGCTGGGGGCTGACCGCCAGGAGCCGCCTTTCGTTTCGATCATGAGCAATGGCACCAGCGGCAACATCAACAACATTGATTTTACCAAGCCGGCTGAAAAAATGGCGGCATACGAAAAAATGCGGATTGTAGCCAACGATGTGGCACAAGCCGTCTATGCTGCATATCAGAAGATAGAGTGGCGTGAACATGTGCCGTTGGGGGTGGCGTTCGAAGAGATCACGCTCGCGTTGCGCCACCCGACCCCGGAACAGATTGAAATGGCCAAGGGGATTTTGGCCAAGATGGAGGTGGGTAAGAAGGCGATCAAGCTGCCCGAGATTTATGCCGAGCGGGCCATCATCCTCAGTCGACTTCCGGCGGAATGGAAGTTTGCTCTGCAGGCGTTCCGCGTGGGCGATGTCGGGATCACGGCGTTTCCCGGCGAGGTTTTTTCCGAAACCGGGCTAGACATCAAGGCCAATAGCCCGTTACAGCCCGCTTTCACGATTTCGTTGGCGCACGGTTGTTTCGGTTACCTGCCGACACCCGAGCAGCACAAGCTCGGCGGCTACGAGACCTGGCTCGGAACCAGCAGGCTGGAGGTGGAGGCCGCGCCCAAGATGCAGAAAGCTCTTTTCGAAATGTTACAAAAGTTAAAGTCCGGCGGCTGAACGCCAAAAGAAAGGAAGAAGAATGAAAAAAACCGTAAAAAAAGTTAAAAAAAACAAAGTTAAGACCACGGTGCTTGCAGTTAACGGCGGCTCCAAGGTTTGGGACAAGGGTTTTCCGATGTGGCCCTCTTTTTCAGAAGAGGCGATCAAGACCGTGGTCGAGCCGTTGATGTCCGGTCAGGTTAACTACTGGACTGGGCCCGTCGGCAGGAAGTTCGAGGCCGCGTTCGCGAAATGGCTGGGTGTGCGTAATGCAATCAGCGTGACTAACGGCACGGCCGCTCTGCACACCGCAATTGCCGCGCTGAATATAGGCCCGGGCGACGAGGTGATCTGCCCGTCATACTCTTTTATCGCCTCTTCATTCAGCATTCTGCAGGCAGGCGCTTTGCCGGTCTTTGCCGATGTGGGCTTTGACCATCTGTTAGACCCCAAGCAGATTGAAGATAATATCACAGAGCGCACCAAAGGCATTGTGGTGGTACACCTTTACGGCGTTGTCGCGGACATGGATCCGATAATGAAGATCGCCAAGAAGCACAATCTGAAGGTGATTGAGGACTGCGCGCAATGTTTCGGCGGCATTTACAAGGGCAAAACCGCCGGAACAATCGGGGACGTGGCGTGTTTCAGCTTCTGCCAGAGCAAGCACTTCACTACCGGCGGCGAGGGCGGCATGGTCGTGACCAACGACGATGATCTGGCCTGGGAGTGCCGTTCCTTCCGCGATCACGGATATGATGTCAAAGAGCGCATGAACCTGCTGGAGATGGAAGGCAAGCTGATGTATATCCACAAACGGGTCGGCTTCAACTTCCGACTGACCGAGATGCAGTCGCAGATCGGCCTTTGCGAACTCAAGCGTTTTGACTCCTGGAATCTGAAGAACCGTCTGCGCAACGGGCGTATGCTTAAGAAAGCCTTGGCGAAGCATCCGCTGGTTTTGCACACTCCGGTTGACACCAAAGAGCGCCAGAATTCCTACTGGTGGGCTCCGTTTGTGCTTAAGACCGAGCTGCTGACATGTTCGAGCAAAGAGTTCATTAAAGCCATTGCGGCGGAAGGCGTGCCGGTTTACAGTGTGCTGTGGCCCGAGATGTACAAGGAACGGGCTTTTATCGAACGCAACGGATTCGGCGTGGCTAAATATCCCTTCTTCGACCCTAAGGCGCGCAACATCGACTACAGCAAGGTGGATTGTCCGCGCGCGCGCTGGATGACCGACCGCACCATGTGTTTCTTCACGCATCCGGTTTATACTGAGCAGCATATGCAGGCCTGCATCGATGCCTTCAAGAAGGTGGCTGCGGCGTATATGAAATAGGATACAGAAACTGGAAACTTGAAACCGGGACAGAGACGGCGCGCCCAAGTTTCGGGTTTCCAGTTCTTTTTAGGAAAAATTATGCTCACAATAACTTGGCTGGACGCGATCATTATTTTCGGGTTTTTGGTTTCGGTAGTGATAGTCGGGTCATTGGCCTCCAAAAGGGCGGGCAAGAGCGCGGACGATTTCTTCCTGTCCGGGAGATCCATGCCTTGGTGGCTGTTGGGGGTCTCGATGGTGGCCTGCACCTTCTCGTGCGATACACCGAACCTCATCACGGAAATCGTGCGGCTGAACGGGGTGGCAGGCAACTGGGTGTGGTGGGCTTTTCTGCTGACGGGCATGTTGACGGTGTTCGTCTATGCCAATCTGTGGAGGCGTTCCGGGCTGAGTACTGATCTGGGTTTCTACGAGTTGCGGTACAGCGGTCGGCCGGCGGCGTTTCTGCGTGGTTTCCGGGCGATTTATCTGGGTGTCGTTTACAATCTGATTATTCTTGGCGGGGTTTCGCTGGCGGCGATCAAGATCGGCCAGATCATGTTCGGACTGACGCCGGGAATTTCACTTCTTTGCGCTATGACCGGCGTGGCCATCTATGCGACATTGGGCGGTCTGACCGGTTCAATGTGGGCGGATTTTTATCAGTTCTCGGTGGCGATGACCGGCGCGGTTTTCGCGGCATATTACGCGGTCAATTCAGGCATGGCTGATGGGGTGACATCCCTTAAAGAGCTGTTTTCGCATCCGGCTGTGTCTGGAAAACTCGCCTTGACGCCGTCGTTTTCCGGGGATCTTTCAACGTTGATGACGGTTATGATACTGCCTTTGGCGGTGCAGTGGTGGAATGTCTGGTATCCCGGGGCGGAGCCGGGCGGCGGCGGGTTCATAGCGCAGCGCATGCTTGCAGCCAAGAGCGAGGGGCATGCTGTCGGCGGAACGCTGCTTTTCAACGTGCTGCATTATGCGGTGCGTCCGTGGCCTTGGATACTGGTGGCGTTGGTGTCGCTGGTGGTGTTCCCTTTGACGTCGCCGCAAGAGCAGGAGAGCGCCAGGGTCTGGCTGGCCGATAATCCGGCGGCGGTCAGCGCTTATGCGGATGACAAGTCGGCTATGCCTGATGAACTGCGCGAGACGGTTCGGCGGCGCAAAGCCGATGCCAACGGTGTGGGGGCTCTGGCGCGCGAGTTTCCGAATGTCGACGACCAGTTTTTGGGTCATGACATCGCCTATCCCGGCATGGTGGCACGCATGCCGCGCGGCTGGCAGGGATTGATCGTGGCGTCGTTGATCGCGGCCTACATGTCCACTGTCGCCACGCTGCTGAACTGGGGTTCGTCGTATGTGGTGCAGGATGTCTATCTGCGGTTCATCAAGCCGCAGGCCTCACCGCGTCATGCGGTGCTGGTGGGGCGTGTCACCATGCTGACGATGTTGCTGGCCTCGGCGGGCATAGCGTTGCACATGACCACGGTTAAAACGATTTTTCATATCCTTTTGCAGGTTGGGGCGGGTACCGGTCTGATATATATCCTGCGCTGGTTCTGGTGGCGCATGAATGTCTGGAGTGAAGTCACAGCGATGGTGGTATCATTTGTGGTGGCGGTGTTCTTCCAGGTCGCCGCCGGTCCGCTGGGCTGGGAGACCTTTATGGCGGAATCGGGCTGGTTTCGCATCATGGATTACAATTCATGGAAGCTGTTGCTGGGCATCATCGTCACGACTGCGGCGTGGCTGGCGGTCACGTATTTGACGCCGCCGGTTGACGAGCGGACGCTGGTCGGGTTTTTTCGTGCGATACGTCCTGGCGGTCCCGGCTGGAAGCAGATCGAGAAGGTCGTGCTGGATTCGGGTGAGTCTGTCGAGGCGCCTGCCGGATGGAATGTGCCGACAGGCATACTGTGCATGTTCCTGGGCTGTCTGATGGTGTGGGCCGCGCTGTTCGGGGTAGGGCATCTGCTTTACGGACGGACAATCTCAGGGTCAATCATGACGGCAGTCGCGGCGCTGGCGGCCTGGGCTCTGGTGCGCCTGGTGCCTAAGATGGGGGCTAATGGAAAGTTAACGGTAAAGCATAATTTGTAAACGGTGTTTTTTAACCGATAACGGAGGGCGAGATGAAGAAAGCGCGTTATGCGTTGGTGGGATTCGGCGGCATTGCCGAGAATCGGATTGCAAAAGAGGGTTTCGCGTGCGACACCGCGCGTTTCAAGCCGTTGAAGCAAGCGGTGCTGGCGGGGGCTACGGACATAAATCCCGCGCGCCGCGCAGCGGTTGAGGCATCGGGTCTTAAGTGGTATAAAGACGCGGTTGCGGTGTGTGCCGACCCTGCGGTTGACGCGGTGTTTGTGGCGACAAACAATTTGACGCATGCGACTTTGGCGCGGCAGGCGCTGGAGGCCGGCAAGGCGGTGATCGTGGACAAGCCGCTGGCGGCGAATTCGCAAGAGGCGCGCATGCTGGTCAAGCTGGCGGCCAGAAAAAAGCTGAGTCTGTCGGTGGATCACATGATGACGCATAACGCGCTCAACAAAAAAGCGCGCCAGCTCATTGACGGCAATAAGCTGGGCAAAGTCAATGATGCCTGCTTTCACATGCAGTTCGCGTACGGGTTTGAACCTGACGAAGCCGCGACCTGGCGTTGCTCGAACCGCGCCGAGATGGGCGGGCCGATCGGCGATGTCGCCAGCCACTGTTTTTACATGGCGGAATTTCTGTTGGGCAGCCGCATTCAGGCGGTGCGCGCGGTATACTATCCGAAGCGCATGACGATCAAGGTCGAGGACGGGGCTTTGATACAGTGTGACCTTGAGAACGGTGTCACATGTTCGGCGCTGGTTTCGTTCTGCGATGCGCGCGGCGGGTTGGGCGGCACGCTTTCCAATCTGGGGTATGAGATTTACGGCGGCCGGGCGGTGCTGCGCGGTTACGGGACTATGTTCCAGCTTTCCGGCCATGTCGGCGAGCCCTTGAAAATGAGGCTGGAACTTGACGAGTTCACGAGGCAGAAAGATTTTGTGGTGACTAAAGCCGTGAACATTTATCAGGGCGTGATCGCTGAACATGCCGCGTCGGTGATATCCGGCAAGCCTTTGACCGGTCAGGAAGGTTTACGTAATGTGTTGCAGTGCGAGGCGGCGCATACTTCGGCGCAGCGCGGAGGACGTACGGTCAAAATCAAAGCATAGTGTGGTTGTGTGTGCTGACGATTTCAAACGGGGATGATGGGAATATGGGTGTTATGGAAAGTTTTTCGCTGAAGGGCAAGGTGGCTCTGCTGACTGGCGGCGCGGGGCTGTACGGACGTCAGATTGCCGAAGCCTTGGCCGAGGCTGGGGCGGCGACCTACATAGCGTCCAGAAATGTCGCGGAGCTGGAAAAGGTGGCGGTCGCGCTGCGGTCCGCGGGCGGCAACGTGACGGCCTTGCCGCTGGAGCTAGAGGATGAAAGTTCGATCAAATCGCTGGTGGCGGAGATCATGCGGCGCGCGGGACGCTTTGACGTGCTTGTCAACAATGCGGTCACGCGCTGCGCGTGCGCCAGTTGGAATCAGCCCATGGAGACGTTCGACAAAAGTTTACACATCAACGCTTCGGCGCTGTTTTGCCTGACGCGGCTGGCGTCCGAGGAGATGAAAAAGGCGGGCGGCGGCTCGATCATCAACATCGGCTCATACATGGGTATCCGCGGGCCCGATCCGCTCAACTATGTGGGCACGGACATGGGGCAGCATCCCTCGCCGATCTATTTCTATGAGAAGGGCGGCATGGTTAATTTCACACGCTTTGCGGCTAGTGTGCTGGGATCGCACGGCATCCGAGTGAACGCCATACATCCGGGAGGTTTCTTCAACAACCAGCCGGAAGCGTTCGTCAAAAACTATAGCGCCAACACGATGCTGGGCCGACTGGCTAATGATGAGGACTTGAAAGGGGTGGTGGTTTTTCTGGCTTCGGACGCCTCAGCTTATCTGACCGGCGCTAACATACCTGTTGACGGCGGTTATACGGCGAAGTGAGGAGACGCTTCGACATACGGGCGATGCGCACGAGGAGACGCTACGGGGTATGGGCCGATGCGCACGAG
>CAZKZI010000123.1:6934-10032 GCA_964557205.1 uncultured Lentisphaeraceae bacterium | reverse complement strand
AACCCCATTTACACAGATTCAACACAAACAGCGGAACACGGATCAATGCGGAAACGATCAGGGTATGCACATTAAATCGCCCGTTAGCTGCGATAATACGCCTTTCAAGTTCTTTGAAGTCAACATTCCCACACCTTTCATCCACCACCAAATGGTAAATGATTGTTCGCATTGCGTTCCGCCGCAGAAGGCGCAAAGCTTCTGACGAATAGCCCGCGCACACTCTGGCTAAGCCTTCAATCGGTTCCACGCGGTGACGAAAAAGACATAACGAATTTCGATAGAAAGTCTTATCCGACACCTCGTTCTCAGTCCTATACCTGACATAGGGGATGTAAGATGCGTAAACAGGTGAATCCTTCGCCATGCGCAACACAGTCAATATTTGCACGACAAGCGTCTCTCTAAAATCCAGTGCCCCTGCATCAGCCCACGCGCTCCTGTTCACAACGTACCCTGAGATAAGTCCCGGCGGAAACGCTCTCTCTCCAACCACATACTCAGATCCGTTGGCGTAGGCCCTGCCACTTACATCAGGCACACTTGTTTGACGCTGTAATGGGGCAGACATGTCGCGGTTCCAAGCCGCCCACCCAAGAAACAATGCCGTTACACGATGCATGCTCAACACATCGAGAACGTATCTGACAGCCTCGTGTTCCAGCGCATCATCATCACTAAGAATGAGCACGTACTCACCACGCGCGGCTTTCACAACGGCATCAACATTAGCCGCAAATCCAATATTTTCCGTGTTACGGCAGTAACTTATCTTCCCGGAAAAACGATCTTGATATTCCCGAACCACCTCCGCCGTCCTATCGGCAGACGCATTGTCAACGATCACCACATCCACATCATCAAGAATAGAGACCTGCGGCATCACGCTGTCCAGCGCTTGTTTGATTTCATCGCACCGGTTATAAGTTGGTATCCCCACTGTCAGTTTAATCGTATCCATAATGCATCAACCTTCATCGTCACATTCGGGGTTACGAAAGCAGAACCTCCTCACCTAGAAAACCTAAAGTATGTTTTCCGCCCCAGCCGATACAGATGATCGGGAATCATGAACAAAAAAGACGGCAGTTTCAACAAGCACTCGAACAATGGGATCAGCCATCCGCAGTAGTCGGGATCAAAACACTCGTTCAGCCGAGTCAGAAAGTAGTCTTTGTTAATCGGGTCTTTATGTGCCTTCACATCAAGCAAGGTATAGAAGACCCCTCGGACGCACGTTAGATAAAACGAGCGATAAATGTTAACGGGATATAAATGGCGACCATCTCGACATGCTTTGACAATGTCAAAGTGATAAATAAAAGGGAATCCGGATTTATATCCCTCATTATTTAAGTAAACCTTGAACGCATCGACCCGCGCATCTGTCCTATACTTGATCAAAGGCCGTTTAAGAATGCAAGAGCCTCCCTTCGCGTGAATTTGGATGGCCGCATGCAGCTGCACACTTCCCGATTCAACTCCAGCCGTCATGTCGACCGATTTCCACGCGGAAACCCGGAACAGATTCCCCGATATGCACACATAACATAATGACCTATTTTCCCTATAATATTCAACTCCTGAGGAATAGTAAGTGCAAGAATGAGCGGGCCCCTTAACTTCACGCGCCTTAGCCCATGCCGCTGGCTTCTGGGGATCAGAAAGCGTTTCATTGTACTCCGATGCCAACACAACCATGATGTCGATGGTGCTGTATTCTTTGAGCACGAACAGGATTTCACGGATGGCATCAGGCTCAAGCGCATCATCGTCACTCAGGACTAGGACGAACTCGCCTTTAGCCCGTCTGAACAACATGTCAACATTGCGCGAGAATCCGAGGTTTTCAGCATTTCGATGGATCGAAAACAACTCAGGATGTTTTATTTTATATTCCGCCAAAACACACTGTGTGGCATCCGTGGAAGCGTTGTCCGACACCAGAATCTCGATCTGTGGATACAAGTCGTCTGTGAGCTGGCTCAGGATACTGTCTATGGCAACTCGAATGTCGTCGCAACGGTTCCAAGTCGGTATCCCAACTGTCAACAATGGCTTTGTCATAACGTCTTTTCTCTTCCAGCGAAGCCCTCTTACGAGATGGCTCCGAGCCGATCAGCAATTGCACCGTAAAAGTTGTCCGTTGAGAAGAAATCGAGACGGTCACTTTTCATAAACTTGTCAATGGAATTAATATACCGATTATAGCGGCTCTCGTCCATGCCGCTTAGAAAGGCTCCCAACTCATCAAAAGTGCGAAAATCCCGCAGATCGATCCACGCATCACGCGGGATCAGGCGCTCTGTTCCTTTTGAACCATAGTAAACCGGCACGCAGCGCGCACAAAAACAGTCGGTGATTTTCTCGCTGATGTATCCCGGCTCTGACGCGTTGTTCTCAAAACAGAGCGCGAACTTGTATGAGGCAATCTTGCGGACTTTGGCATCCCACGAGTCGTCGATCTCCCCGCGCCACGAGGAGAATACTGGATGGCCGAACCACTTTTCGTAAAAAATGCAAGGCGCGTTCCATCCCATCCCATACAAGTCGAAACGGTCCGGTAACGCGCGTTCAAAATAGCGGTAGGCCCGTTTGCGGAACGGATACGTCGACTGCGGCATATAGCTCCAGCGGTTCCGGCTCACCGCCACCAAGAAACGTTTATCCGTGAAGGAGATGGCCCTAAACGGGTTCTCCCGATACGTCTTGGGCTCTGCCCCGACCGGCACGTTGACTTGGGTATACGACGGATTTTTCCGCAGTAGCTTGAGGTCCCATGTGAACACTGTCTGAAAACGGTCCCGCAACCAGGGAAAATAGTAAAGAGTCGGATTGATGTTCGCGGGCTCGAGCAGGATCAGCGCCCTCTTTTCGCGAGGAATTTTTTGCAAGAACGGATCAGACCGCAAAAGCCGCCAGTTATACTCGAAATACAACACATGCTTCACATTCGGGTCCTGAAAATCCACCGTGTCCAGCGTTACAACTTCCGCACCCCGTGTATTCATGAAGGCACGGAAGGCCTTCATGCCCTGCGCCTTGCCAGTATTGCAGTCCGGCGCAAAGATCCGGTTGTTCAATTCGTCCGAATTGAA
>CAZKZI010000123.1:3514-6834 GCA_964557205.1 uncultured Lentisphaeraceae bacterium | reverse complement strand
GCCGTTCCATACAACCACAACGTGATCCAACACACGGGGATATGGTAGAGCCACGCGACATCCGGCTTCCGCACGAACCCGCGTACCATCTGAATAACCAGCGGGATCACCAGCGCGGTCGACAGGCAGAACAGAACAATCCCCGATTTTTTCTGACTGTCCCAGGGATATGTCCGTTGCTTTTCCTGAGAAAAATAGAGGAAGTCCCGGATCCGGCGCTGCTGTTTCCTCGCGAATTCTGACAACCGCACACAGTAGAGATGAACGATTCCTATCTTAACTTTTGCCACATGCGGAAAGCCCGCCTGTACGGCCTGGTGCATCACGTCTATGTCGAAAAAATAAGGCTTCCAAGTCACATGATCCAACAAAGACCGCCTAAAAACAAAGCCGTTCGCGCCGATGGTGGGCAAGGCGTTCTCCGATAAAGTCAATTTGAGATAATCGCCCTTATCCTCTTGTGGCACCTCCAGACCAGTCCATTTTCCGGTAATGGCGCACAGCCTGTCATAATTCTTGGTGAAAAGACACAGGGGGTCGTTCATACCAAGCAAAGCGAAGTAACGCGTCAACGCCGGATCTTCTCGGCGTACCGTATAAGAGATTGGTTCGCTTGCCACGATCTCCGAATCGTTGAACGGAGCGGCCATCCGCGTCAGCCATTCTGGATCGTGCAAAATGTTGTCGCTATCGACAAGCGCGATCAGATCACCAGATGAGGCTTCAATACCAGCCGCCTTCCCCGCCTCACCCGTCTTCAAGGGATTCTCGACGATCTTGTCCACACCGCACACGTGGGCAATCTCGCATGTAGCGTCGATTGACCCCGCGTCCGCCACCACGATCTCAAAACTGGCACGAGGCATTGTCTGCATGGCAATCGCATGCAGGCACGCATCTAGCGTCTTCCCAGAGTTCAGCGTCGGAATGACCACGCTCACGCAAAGTTCTTTTTTTTGCTCCATTCAGAAAACCCCAATAAAGATATCAGGATGATAGCATTGTGGCGTGGGTTTGACCACCGTTCACCCACATTTTTAACCACGGATGACACCGATCGCACGGATGATGCCCGGACCGACACATCAAAATTGTTCGCTAAAGCCGCTGAAATCGCAGGCTTCAATAAGGAAGGGCTCTTTTATAATTTAGCGAAAGTTTCAGGCAAACCCCTTGCCAATCGTCATTTCGTCACTATATGATACATAATGTTATTTATAGGAGACTACAAAATGGGCGACAGCCAACCGGGAGACATGACCCTTATTCAACGTGCTTTAGGTGTTCTGCGCAGCCGACGTTTGAAACGGTTTACGGGAACCGATCCGAAAGTGATCGAGCGCAAGGTCACCGACTATTACGCCTCCCAGTCAGGGGCAGCCTACTACGCTCACCTTGCGGAACAGCACCTTTGGGAGGATATGTCTCGACACAAAGACTTTTTAACCTACTGCCAAGCCTCCCACGATATTCTCGATTTCGGATGCGGAGCAGGCGGATTATCGGTTGCCTTAAGCCAACACTACCCTGAAAAGCACATCCACGCAATTGACATTGGCGCACATGCAGCCGCACTGATCGACCAGTCCAAGGCGAACGTCGACTTCAAGCCGGGCAGTGTTTTAGACGCGCCGCTTGAGGATGCCTCTATCGACATGCTTATTTCACGTTTTGTCATCGAACACACCATCCACCCCGACAAATTAATCTCAGAAGCCTATCGCGTGTTAAGGCCTGGCGGCATCCTGTATCTGCTTTATCCCCAACTTTTGTTAAAGGTGACGTTGCCGACAGCCCTTCGTGAGATCTTTTCGTGGTTTTTCAGCCCTGACAAGCTCACGTATCTTGACCCTCAAATCGGCGAGGCCACGAGTGATGCCGACGATCAAGACGCCGTTTGGCTTACAAACCCCGTCAAGATTTGCCGACTCCTGAACAGAAACAGCTTCAGAGTCGTAAACAACGTTCCGACCCAATCGCTTATCATTGCCCGCAAATGTTAAATGCCTGTTTTACTGATTCAACCCTTTTGCTAAACTTATATCAAATGAAAACACCTTGTGATTCACAACCCATTCATGAAATGCCGCCGTTGATGATCCTCTGCGGCGGAAAAGGGACGCGTCTTCGCGACGTGACGGAACTGCTCCCCAAACCGATGGTGCCGATCGGCGAACAGCCGATCATCTGGCACATCATGCGAAGCTATGCCGCGTTTGGAGTGAAACGCTTCATCCTTTGTCTGGGTTATAAGCGTGACTGTTTTGTGGATTACTTCCTAAACTTTCACGCCTACGCATCCGACATCACGGTGCAGCTCGGGAAACACGGGGCGATCACCTACCATGACCACGCGGTCGAAGCCGACTGGAAAGTGACATTGGCCAACACCGGCATCGACTCCATGACCGGCGGACGCGTCGCCATCGCATCGAAGCACCTGAAAGAAACGGACCAGACCTTCTTCCTGACATACGGCGACGCGGTAGCGGACATCGACATCGAGGCCTCCTTGGAATTTCACCGCTGCAGAGACAAACTGATCACCGTGACGGCCGTACACCCCGAGGGTCGGTTCGGAGAGATGTGCCTGCAGGACGGATGTGTGCATGGGTTTGAAGAGAAACCGGCTCGCGTGGACGGCTATATCAACGGTGGTTTCATGGTGCTCCAGAAGGACTTTGTATCACGCTATCTGGCCACCGATAAAGACCTCTTTTTCGAGCAGGCTCCCATGCGCCAAGCCATGGCTGACAACCAAATGGCCGCCTTCGCCCATGAAGGCTTCTGGCAGTGCATGGACACGCCCCGCGAATACCAGCTTCTCAATGATCTCTGGAAAAACGGCAAAGCGCCTTGGGCATCGCGCTGGAATTGATTTCACCACAGAGACACCGAGGCACAGAGAAAAAGATATGGTTTTAAATGAACTGACAGGTTGCGTGATCGGTTTTGCCATCGAGATCCATCGCGTGTTGGGACCAGGTTTATTGGAATCCGCCTACGAAGAATGTCTGGCGTATGAACTGTCCCGCGCAGGCTTGGCGTTTAAACGGCAGCATCCTCTACCTGTGGTTTATAAGGAAGTCCGGCTAGACTGTGGCTATCGTCTCGATCTCGTGATTGAAGACAACCTCATTCTTGAACTGAAAAGCGTGGCATCGCTACTCCCCGTCCATGAAGCCCAACTGCTCACATATCTGAAACTCTCCGGCATCCCCGCCGGTCTCCTCGTCAATTTCAACGTCCCTGTTCTGAAATCCGGAATCAAAAGGTTTGTCCTATAAAAGAACTCTGTGTCTCCGTGTCTCTGTGGTGAA
>CAZKZI010000123.1:0-3414 GCA_964557205.1 uncultured Lentisphaeraceae bacterium | reverse complement strand
AATCAAAAGGTTTGTCCTATAAAAGAACTCTGTGTCTCCGTGTCTCTGTGGTGAAATCCGAAATCAAAAGGTTTGTCCTATAAAAGAACTCTGTGTCTCCGTGTCTCTGTGGTGAAATCCGAAATCAAAAGGTTTGTCCTATAAAAGAACTCTGTGTCTCCGTGTCTCTGTGGTGAACAATGAATTTTTCAATATTCAAAAACAAACGCGTCTTTGTCACCGGGCACACCGGTTTCAAAGGCTCGTGGCTATCCTTGTGGCTGCACCGTCTCGGCGCGGATGTATATGGTTATTCCCTGCCGCCGCCGACCAAGCCTTCAAACTATGCCCTCTCGGACGTGCAGGCTCTGCTGTCAGGCGAAACGCTCGGCGATATCCGTGACCGCACGCTGATGGCGAAAGCACTTGCCGCATTTAACCCCGATGTCGTGTTCCACTTGGCGGCGCAGCCGCTGGTTCGCGAAAGTTACAACAACCCCTTTGAAACCTTTGAGGTTAATGTGATGGGCACCGCCAGCGTTCTGGATGCCGTGCGCGCAAGCCAACAGCCCTGTGCCGTAGTGTGCATCACGACCGACAAGTGTTACGAGAACCGCGAGCAGGTCTGGGGCTACCGCGAGTGCGACCCCATGGGCGGTTACGATCCCTACAGCGCCAGCAAGGGCGCGGCGGAAATCCTGATTGCCTCTTACCGCAGGTCATTCTTCCATCCAGACCGTCTTGCCGAACACGGCATCCAACTCGCTTCCGCACGCGCGGGCAACGTGATCGGCGGCGGAGACTGGGCCCTGGACAGGATTGTGACCGATATGGTCGCGGCGCTCGCCGCAGGTCGCCCGGTGCCGGTGCGCAACCCATCCGCCATCCGCCCGTGGCAGCATGTTTTAGAGCCGCTCTCGGGATACCTGACGCTGGCCGCCAAAATGCTGGAGAGCCCCGAACCGAAATGGGCTTCAGCTTGGAATTTCGGTCCTGTCGCAGGTACGGAGCTGCCTGTCGGAAAACTGGCAACCGCTTTTATTAAAGCATGGGGTAGCGGCACATGGGAGGATCAAAGCGTTCTCGGCCAGCCCCACGAAGCGTCCATCCTGCGATTGAGCATCGAAAAGGCCGGCTGGGAACTCAACTGGCGTCCACGCTGGTCCTGCGGTGAGATGGTTGATCGAGCCGCGCAATGGTACCGGAGCGTGCTGTGTGAAGGCGCCGACGCCTGTGAAGCCTGTCTGGCCGATATCGAGAAATATGAGAGTTTCAACCACGGATAACACGGATTGCACGGATTGATGAAAGTGTTGGTAAATTTGAGAATTCTAACCACGGATGACACTGATAACACTGATTGATGCCTGACATGAGCACACTGATTTACGAGGAGTTGAGTGCCCAGATCATTGGCGCCGCCATGACGGTTTTGAACGAATTGAAGCCTGGGCTTGACGAAAAGTTGTACGAGAATGCGCTTGTGATCGAGTTGGCTGAACGTGGCCTTTCCGTATCGCAGCAACAGGTGTTCAACGTTGAATACAAGGGGCACTTGATTGGCAAGTTGATTCCTGATTTGATCGTGGACGGAAAGGTCATCGTCGACACAAAAGTCGTTTCGACATTCAACGAGAACCATGTGGCACAAATGACGGGATACTTGGCTCTGACGGAACTACGACTTGCCTTACTGGTGAACTTCAAGTACGCCAAACTGCAATGGAAAAGGGTGGTGAGATGAAACCATACATTCGTGAAAATGCCCTTTAAGAAGCTAATGAATGATGTATCATTGATTACACGGACGGAGAGCTGGCATGATAAAAGAGTCCAAATCTTTATCCGTGCTGTCTGTGACATCCGTGGTTTAAAAAAATAGAGCCTTTGAAAATGACATCAAACGAACAATTGAGACAAGAAATCCTGGACAAGGTGGCCGAGTATTACCGGCTGGTTCACGCCCCGTCACAAAGTGCGTCATTCGAGCCTGGACAATCGCGTGTCAATTATGCAGGACGCGTCTTCGATGAACGCGAACTGGTGAACCTCGTGGATTCGTCACTCGACTTCTGGCTGACGGCAGGCCGCTATGCCGAGGCGTTCGCCGGAAAACTCGAAGACTTTTATGACGTGTCCGATGTGATCCTAGTCAACTCAGGCTCCTCCGCAAATCTGCTTGCCGTTTCCGCGCTGACTGCTGAAGCACTCGGGTCCCGGCGGCTTGTTCCCGGCGACGAAGTCATTACAGTCGCCGCCGGATTTCCTGCAACGGTCGCGCCCATTGTCCAGAACCGTCTGGTACCTGTTTTTGTCGATGTGGAAATCGGGACCTACAATATCGACGTTTCAAAGCTTGAGGAAGCATTTTCATCAAAGACCAAGGCTGTTTTCATTGCTCACACGCTGGGCAACCCGTTCAATCTGGATGCCGTTTGCGCGTTTGTTAAAAAGCACGGACTATGGCTGATTGAGGATAACTGCGATGCCTTGGGCAGCCGTTACCGCGAAAAGCTGACCGGCACCTTCGGACACATCGCGACCGGCTCGTTCTATCCCGCACATCACATCACGACCGGCGAGGGCGGTTGCGTGCTGACTGACGATGAGGAGCTTGCGCGGATTATCAGAAGTTTCCGTGACTGGGGACGCGACTGTTACTGCGAGGGCGGCGAAAGCAACACCTGCGGCTGCCGCTTTACCAAACAGTACGGGACGCTTCCGAAAGGTTACGACCACAAATACGTCTACTCCCATATCGGCTACAATTTAAAGATGACGGACATGCAAGCCGCCATCGGAGCGGCGCAGATGGACAAGCTGGAGACATTTACGGACCGCCGCAAAGAAAACTTCAGGCTGATTACAGAAGGCCTTAAGGATCTGGAAGACTTCTTCATCCTACCTAAAGCCACCGAACACAGCGATCCGTCTTGGTTCGCCTATATCCTGACGCTCCGTGAAGACTCTCCCTTCAGCCGCGTGGAACTGGCCCAATATCTCGATGAAAAACGGATCGAGACGCGCGGACTGTTCGCCGGTAACCTGCTTCGCCAGCCGGGCTACATGAATATCGAACACCGGGTTGCCGGTTGCCTTGACAACACCGACTTCATCATGAACAACACTCTGTTCATGGGTGTTTACCCCGGCCTGACCCCGGCGAAGATCGACTACGTCACGGAGACAATCCGAGAGTTTGTGAAGAAGTGGTAAAAACTCACCACGAAGGGCACGAAGAACACGAAGTGAGGAAAAATGGATTTTGACATATTGTCGCAACGTGTAATTGGGGTTACGCAAAAACCGCTAAAGATTGTGCGATTATCTCATCTGCCTCACCCGTGAATACACGGACGGCAGAATGGATAATCGCGCTGGTTAAACTGAGAACGCAGATATGCACCCACTTTATAAAAAAGCAAACGAACTTGC
>CAZKZI010000122.1:0-10184 GCA_964557205.1 uncultured Lentisphaeraceae bacterium | reverse complement strand
TGGACTGTTCGCGGGATGCCTACGGGGCTTTGCGCGTGATGGTGAACTGCAACCGCTTTCTTTTGTCTGTAACGCAAATAAGAGAACATCTCCCGCTTCAAGAGTTAATTTCCAGTAGTCAAAGTCGTAAGTGTCCTTCTGAAGCAGACCGCCGCAGATCGCCCAATGAAAACCGCTACCGGCGGGCGATTCACTCAGCGTTACTTCGGTGGCGCTTGTGAGATTACTGTTGCCCGGGGTTTCATAGA
The DNA here is from genome assembly GCA_964557205.1 of uncultured Lentisphaeraceae bacterium. Lineage (GTDB taxonomy): Bacteria > Verrucomicrobiota > Kiritimatiellia > RFP12 > UBA1067 > JAQVQN01. Next base: position 9,936 of record CAZKZI010000122.1, on the reverse strand, counting down.
AATAGCCAAGATCCGCAATATCAAAATCATTTGTATAGGGCTGCATGTTGACTTCCAGAAAGTCCGTCAGGTTCGTGTCTGTTGTTATTCTGTAGCGACCGGGATTAAGCGGTACATCCGCTGTCAGGCGTGTGTCCATCCGTATGCCCGATACTTCGTTCTCGATGGGAGATACCTCGATGTCATCCGCTGTGCCGAGTGTGTTGTCCTCACCGGCAAAGGTAAGTGTAGGATTGTCTGAATCCGCAGCGTTGTCGGATAGCGACCGGCTGGTTTCTATCCACCACCGATCCAAAGGCCATATCGATGTTTCACTGGTGAAACTATTTGTCGTAATCGTTGCGGGGCCGACTATCGGCAAAACCGCTTCAGAGGGAGAGACGAACGAAAGACCATGCGCCCATATATCGCAGTTCTCTCCTGATTCAACGGTTACATCAACCAGGCCTGGTTCACCGGGAACAACGCGGCAGGTGATATTTGTGTCCGACCATGACTCTGTGGAGACTGCGCTTCCCCCTATGGAAAGTGTTCCGTTTGTTCCAAATCCGAATCCGTTTATCGAAACGAGTGTGTTTGAAAAAGCCACTATTTCCGGTGTTATGCGTTCAATGGCCAGAACAGCTTTTGTATCACCACCTATAACCACTATATCATCCACCCATCCAACATCACTACCACTGCTGTTATGGCCGTTTTTTGTGTATCCCCACTTCAGGATGTTTGTTCCTTCCTCCAGGAGTATCGAATAACCTGCCCATTCCGCATTGCCGCTCCAATATGCTTTTTGCGTCCCGTTTACATAAAATCGCAGGCAGTCATAGTAGTATTCAGAACTGACTTTGTAATTAAACTCCAAAGTGGCGCTGTGACTCAGCGGAATCTCCGTTTCCATGTAGCTGGATTGCGAGTTAATCAGTACTGCAGGCGCCTGGGCAGCGAAACTGCCATTACAAATAACAGAGGATTGGACTCCCCAGTTTGCATTACCTGTTAACGTCCATATGTTTGTCGACAGTTCGCCGCTTTCAAATCCCTCTACAAAAATGGGGTTTTCGGGAATCATTGTGATCCAGGCTGGAATTGACCGGGCTGTGGAGGTGCGTGCGAGGTATTGAACACGAGCAACACCTTTATAACCGACCGGCATGGTATAAGTTAATATATTTCCAGATATGGCGACACTCCCGCTTGCTGGTTGATCGAGAATAAAGAACTCCTCGTTGCCGTCACCCCCTGTTGCAGATAGGTTGAGAGACAAAGGGCCTAGCGATGAGTAGTAGTAGGCCACTGTGTTAGTGACGGCAAGGATGGTGCTCTCTGTTGTCCAGAGCCATGTCAGTGCAGCGTTGGTCTCGGTTATGGTTATGTCAACGGAGTTAGAACTGCCTGATATGGGAGAGATGCCCCGGCCTGTCCAGCCTATGCAACGCCATTCAACGCCATTCGTGTTGACCGTCGATTCCACCGTGCAGTTAGTGACGGTTCCTATGACATAGCCATTGGTGTGAATTCCGCGCGCCGGGGCAGGTGTGCCGAACAGCGACTCGATTGTCAATGCGGCCGGAGAAGACTCCTGGCCATACGCAAAACCCGCCACAATTATACAAGCAATCGCGAACCCAATTTTCAACATTCTCATAGCAAAACCTCGCTGTCATTACACAGTTGCCAAGTCAAACCCCAACATCCCCGTTGCTATATTAAATACAATATCTATTTTTTCATCTTCAGTGCATGTCTCCTTTTCAGTGCGTGTTGTGTTCTCGTCGTGTTCATGGTTGTTTCCTTTCTGTCGAGGGATCGAATCATTAGATTGAATCGATTGCGTCGATCACCTCGATTCCCCTGCAAACCGACAAGCCGTACTTACAATTCAAAAACAAGGTATATTGATATATTAAACGCAAATACTAAACAGGTGTGACCGATCCTGCCATATCGCGCTTTTTTTTGCAGAAACCGATATTGCGTCTGGGCGTGAAGTTACGTCGGTTTGTGCGATCCGGTTCAATGTGCATCGCCATTGTTTAGACACGCCGACTGAATCGGGGGGAGACCCGATGCGGTAACATGGTCGATGGGGATGCAGAGGCGGCAATGAATACGTTTGCCGAGGATTAGCGGAAAATAATCGCAGGCACGTGTCGGCACGGCCACGGAATCGTGCAACATCAACATCCGCGCATCGCGCAAGGCATGGCCGCTCGCCGGAAGCCAGCGCAGGATAAACCAGTCCCAGGCCGCTTCAAGATCGTACAACGAACCGGAAAACGGAATGATGGCATGCCGACCGCCAACAAAATCATAAACGACGGGCAGTCCGCCGCACTCGTCGATGTTCAGATGCGAATCGACCACCAGCGCCGCATCAAGACGCGCGTGCGCGGACGGAGTGATCAATTCGTCGTCGTACAACACGCTGACCGGAAGGGTGTTCGGTGTCAGCAGATTGTTCCTCACTGCCCAGCGCCCGAATGCCATCCATGTAGCTGTAGCGCCATTTTCCGGCCCCAGATGCGGCCAGGCGACCAAGCGCATCGGCGGCAACGCCAACTCGTATGGTTTGCCTAACGTGGCTGGAGATTGCTCGGGCACACGCCGCAACTCGGCCCGTACCCGCAGACGAAACACGCCAGGAGCGCAACCGAAGTGCTCGTGAAACTTACGGGTAAAACCTTCGCGGGAATTGTACCCCCCCGCCAAAGCCGCGGCGATGACGGGGAAGTCCGTGTATGCGAGCCAAGTTGCGGAACGCTCTAAACGGAGGCGGCGTACATGCGCCGCTGGAGACTCACCCAGGGCGGAATGAAAAAGCCTGTAAAACTGGCGTTCCGACATACCTGCCTCAGCCGCGAGACCTGGAATGTGGATCGTCTGTTCCAGACGGTCGCGCAACCCGGTCGCGATCTGCCAGATGGTTCGCTTTTTTTTCGCATCCGCATACATCAGACGTACCTGTTTTGCCAACAAGTGCATCATACTCGGCGAAAAAGGGTTCGTCAAGTGTGCAAGCCAGCCGTGCGGCTGTGTTGAAAATGATCATAGGGTCATGCTCTTCGGACTCAGGACCCAGGACGCAAACCCCAGCCGAATACTGTCTTTTTGCGCCCTCCCACTCTTTTACTCTTTTCTCTTCACTATTCACCATTTACTGTTTATCATTTTATTTCTCTATTCACTATCAGTAGCGCCCCATAGGACGCCAGGTTGTTGGCATTTTAGGCTGTAGGCTGTTAGGTTGAATGCAACTGGCACGTATGTTTCAATAAGCAAGCGGTATTTTGTGTGAAAAGGCGCAGCTTCGCTAGCTATCAATTCTTATAAAAACTCTTCATCATGTGTAACAAACGCATTTACATCACGCTAGCCGCCTTTGTATTCATGACAGCCGTGTTGGTCGTCCGCGCGGAGCGCCTCTTCGTCGGCCTCGTCGAATCCGAGAGCTATAAAAGCGCGGTGTACGGCATGTCCGCCTTCTGCCGCAGCGCCGAGCTGGCTATAGAGTCGGCTTCGGTCGAAAAGCGGCTCGCGGAGATGCTGGCGCTGCCATCTTTTACAGGGGTGTCATCGAGGGACACCCTGCGTGTCGTGCAGACTGCGGATCCCACACTACCACTTTCGGATGATAACCCGGCCCATGTGGCCCTGATCCCGCTGACAGACGCCAGCACAACTGTTCAACAGGCTTTCCGGGATGCATACGCCTCTTCAACGCCGCTGGAGAACGCTATCCTTTTCGAGCAGCCCTCCCACACCAACCTCGCACGGCGCGTCGCCGTCGCGCAGTCCGGCAATCACCTGCTGACATCGCGGTCGCCTGCCGCCCTCGCCTGGGCCTGGGAGAACCGGGCGAGCCTGATCGGCGCGCCGATCCAGTCCTTCGACGGCACCTTCCGCGCCTTGGTCAACCCGCAACGGTTGGCTGACCTGTCCGGCCAGTACACTGCCAAGGCCGCCATGATTTTCAACGCCAACCTTTTTCTTAAAGATTTCGAGACGCTTTCGATAGCGGTCAATATCGACGCGCAAGCCTTGGTCGTCACGCTTCGCGGCACCCCAAAACCGGAATCGCCGCTGGACAAGATCGCCGGCGCGCGGTTGCTTCCTGACGTTCGGCTGTGGAACGCCATACCGGACAACGCATTCTATGCCGCCGCCTCCGGAACTGACCGGCATTGGAACGCTTACCGCGGCAGTGTCGATCTGCCGCTCTTGAACCCGGCCCGTTCCATGCTGCCGCCACAAGCTTTTTCCGGCGACCGGATTCTGTATCTGGCGCCGACCAAAACGCGCCGTGGACTATGCCTGGTACAGATCGAGCCGGTCAAAGATAGGAATGCGGTCAAGCAAGCCATCCAACAGCTTCACACCGCGTCTCGGCAGGACGGGATCGCCCTGCAGCGTAAGACACCGCGACAGGCGAAAGGAATCGAGATCGAGACCTACTCCATCTCCGTGCGAACCGCAACCAAAGGCAACGACACGGCATCCGGCCCCTCGCCTTCCATGCTGCTCACGATACTGTCGCTTTTTCTCAAGCACGCCGTGCTGGAGACCGCACTGGTCAACGACAACCTGATAACCGTTGTCGGCCCGCCTCAAACGTTCGGCCAGGAACTGCCATCCAACCTGTTGGAAGCAAAACCCATGCCCCTCCACCGCATGCTTCAAGCGCAAAACAACGCCCTGTCCGCCGAAGAGCTGTCTGTCGGCAGCCAACTTAAAGCCTCTGGCCTTTTACGGCATGTCGTCACCATGATCCCGGAACTAAAACCCGAACATGCCCGGCGTTTCCCTTCAGGCGGCGACGGCGTGACCTTGGGGGTCTACGTTGACAAGCAACGCACAATGACGCTGTCGGCGCGCTTCAACGCCAATGAGATCGCCGCGCTTCAACGCGTCAACCGCGACGGCCGCCAAATCCTGCAAGAGCTGCTCTTCCAGATGTTCACGCGCCAGATGCTGGAAACGCCCCAGCCGTAACGCCCGCCATTCATAAAGCACACGGATTGTGTAACGCGGCGCTTGCAAAACCTTCAGTTTGCACACGCGCCCCATTAAGCGCATGAACCCGCAGGCAAATCTTCGTTACTCTTTTTTTCTAATTGCAAAACCGAGTCTGGCCGAGATGCGGTCGGCGTATGACCGCACAACCGCACCAATCCCAGGAAGGCTCTTGCGATCCAAGTCCATCATCAGGCCGGTTGTCCAGACCGCAGCGACCGGATAACCGCCGCGGTCGAAAACCGGCGCGGCGACGCAGTAGACCCCCTCGAACTGCTCAGCATTGTCAAAGGCGTAACCTTGCTCCGCGACGTTATCCAGTTCGCGCCGCAGCGCCGCGCGTGACGTGAGGGTGCGTTCGTTGTGGCGGACAAACCGGATCGCCGAGATGGCCTCGTCACGCTCCTTTTTAGGCAGGGTTGCCAGAATCGCCTTGCCCGGCGCGGAGCAGTAGACACCGATCCTGTAGCCCAGCTTCGCCACAAAACAGAACATGCGCGTCCCGGTGACTTGATCCAGCACCACGATTTCGGTGCCGTCGCGCACGCCGAGCAGCACCGTGTCTACAACCCCGTCGCGCATCTCCCGCATTATGTCCAGCGAGTTTTCCAGCAGGTTGGTCTCTGTGATCGCGCGCTGGCCGGTCATCAAGAGCTTGTTGGTCAGGCGTATCTGCTTGGTCTCGGCATCGCGCGCCACCAGCCCCATATTCTCCAGCGCCATAGCGATGCGATAGGCGCTGGAGACCGGACACCTCAACTCTTCCGCAATCTCGGTCAGCAGCCGTCCGCGCGGAAAATGCGAAAGGTGTTCAAGAATGCCAAACCCCGTCTTCAAGCTCGGCACATCGTATTTGGCTTTGTTTTTGGTCATAAAATCAGGCGCTAATGGATTTTGATCATCGTGCCGGAATTACAGATAAGCTTCACTTCCTTGTCATTTGTGTAGCGTACCTCCCATGATCCGGGGATGTCGACCGCACCGAAAGGCGCAGTCAATTCACCGGTGTATGTGATGATCTGATACTGGGTAAAGTTGTTTAACTGGCAGGTTTCAGAAAACTCCAGTCTTAAGCCGGACAGATCAAGGTCACCTGTCACCTGCAGGCAATCACTGGTCGTTGAGGTAGTGTCAATCACCAATGTTCCGGACAGCGTGGCCTGAGCCACGTCCAACGTGCCGGTCTGACCGACACCTCCGGGGTGGATAGACGCCGTCACCGCGCCGTTTGTGATTGTGCCGCTGCCTTGCAGCGTGGCGACCGTGTGGCTTTGTCCCCCCAGGTCCAGCGTCGCGGAGGCGGCCACGGCGACCGCCGCATTCGTAGCGAGCAGATCACTCGCGCCCGGCGCGGGCGTGCCGATCCCGGCCGGATTCATCCACTTGGCGTTCAGATAGGCATAGACCTCCGCGCGTTCCGTCTCGTTCAGCACCCGGGTGTAAATGATGATCTCGCCGATATAACCGTCGTAATAACGGCTGTCGTTCCACGCGCCGATACGGAAATCATTGAGTCGCTTCAAATTCGTCGTGCGCGTGCCGCCGCCATCGGCTACACCGTCCATGTAGAATTGGCAAACCCCGTTATGATCGAGTATCTCGTAAATTTGCGCCGTGGTGTTTGTAGCTTTAGAATTGAATTTGATAGTGTAGGGTGTGCTGCTTCCGACATAATATTCAATCTCTTTACTCGGGTTGATATTATAGTGGACACCACCAGACGATGTTGCATCTTCGGCGAGCAAGGCAAAGAAGCTACTAGGGTAGGATATCAGTCTATGAGTCACAAAAATTGTCAGGTTTGACATGTTCATCAACCCGAAGCATTCCAGATATTGGGACTGGGCGCCCGTGAAACGCAGAGTTGATTGGCTGTTGATTCCGGCCGTGACGGTGGGGCCGTTTACGCTTGTTGCATTACGTTCATTGCCGCTGAGATCGGTCCACAAGGTCACATTCCCGTTAGCGTTGGTCACCACACCGCGCGTGGCATCCAGCCAAAGTGCGGCACCGGCAACCGGCACGGATGACAAAACACCTGAAGCCACCTGCAGCGTGCCGGAATCGACACTGATCGGGCCATTGACTGTATTGGATCCCGCCAGCGTCCATTTGCCAGAACCGGTTTTCCGGATGCCGCCCGAGCCGTTGAACCCTTTGGCGAAACAACCGTTGCCGACACCTGTCAACAGCAGACCCGCGCCCGTGTTGAATATCCAGGGGGAACCCTCCGCCACAACGTGCCAGTTGGCGCCAGCGGCGGCATCGAGGGTTGCGGTGCCCGCCACAGTGACGGCGCGCTCGCCAAAGGTTGTGCCGGTCACGCGGATCGTGCCGTTGCTGATGAACAGGCGGTCGGCGGCGGTTGGAAACTGGCCAAGTGAATCATACGACGTGTAACCCCATTTGCCGAGTTCGAGCAGGCCGCCGTCAACGATTTCGACCCGCGCGTCCAAGGCGGCACCGGTCGCGTAAAGCCTGTCCGCGACTGCCAACACACCATTTTCCAGACGCGTTGAAGACAGATAGGCGGCCGCACCCGCGAGCACAAGCGAACCGCCGCCCTTCACGACAAGCCCGCCGCCGCCACTGACAGCGCCCGCGAAGGTCGTCGCATGATCGCCGTCAACCGTCAGCGTGCCGCCCAGCAAAAGCTGGCTTCCCGCCACGCCCGAGATGGAGGCGACCGTCTGATTAACCCCGTCCAGCGCGAGCGTCGCCCCGTCGCTGATTGCGGCTGCCGTTTGAGCCGGAAGCACGTCTAGGGAGTAACTGTATCCGTTGGAGAGAACACCCCATTTCAGTGTCAGGTAGAGTCCGACCGTCTGCCGCTCAACCTCACTCAAGGCGCGTGTGTAGATCAGAATCTCGCCGATACTGCCATCCAGAAAACGCCGGTTGTGCTCAATGGCATCAAACGGCATCCACGCGCCGATTTTGAAAGCGTCAAGACGCTTCTTAGCGTAAGTTCGGGTCCCGTATCCGTCGGCCATGCCATTGCGATAGAACCGGCCCATGCAACTGCTTTCAACATATTCAGTAATCTGAACCGTGCCAGCCGTTACATCGGTATTATTAAAGAGGTAGGAGCCACCCGAAAAAAAGTTGAGTTTTTTGTTGGTTTCAATTTGATAGTGAATAGGGTAGCAGCTTGCGATTGGAACTTGGCCGGTAGCCGCAAAAAAAGCCGAGAGCTGCGTAGTACTTACAGAAGCAAGTTTGTTGACAATAAAGACTGTCGCGTCTGTAAGGCTGTCGATCCCGCCGCACTCGAGATACTGTGACTGGCTCTTTGTGAAACGCAGCGTGGACAGGCCGTTGATATCCGCCGCGACTGTCGGGCCGGTCGAGAGCGCGTTCGATGCGTGCCGATTATTGCCGCTGCGGTCATCCCACTGGGCGACATTGCCGCTGGCGTTCGTTGTCACCCCCTGGGTCGCATCCAGCCAGAGCGCCAGGCCGTCTACCGGAGGCTCCAACGCAAATCCCAACTGGTCTCCAGTGGGCAACAGCCGTAACTCGCCACCGGAGACTGCCGTCACGCCGCTGTAATTATTGGTATGGTTGAGCGAGAGTGTTCCGCCGCCTGCCTTGGTCAAGCCGTCCGTCCCGATGATGTTGACATCGACGGCTGCCGTCTTGCCGTCAGCGAGCGCGCCGACCGTGATGGTTGGGGCGCTGCCCGCCAGCGTCAGCAGATTGGCGCCATTGCCGTTATTGCCGAGCGTCCAACCTGCAGCGCTGTTTGTGACGGTATCGCCGAAAATTAGATTGCCGACCGTGCGCGGCGCGTCCAGATGCACCGTGTTGTCAACCGTGATGTCGAGCGTGTTGAACGCGGCGGTCGCGTCTGTGCCGTCCGCCACGACATCGTCCTGCCAGTTGCCTGCAACACTCCAGAGCTGCCCGTTCGTCAGGTTTGTCCAGGTGCCGTCAGCGGCTCCTGCGATGTGATTTGCCGTAACCGCAAAAAGGGCCACAGCCACCATGCGTGATACATGTTTCATCATCTACCTCCTGTTTGTGAATCAGCATTAACCTTACAGTGTGAAAGGCACACCGGTCTCCTTGGCGAGACCGCAAAGCTCGTCGATCATTTTGGCGTTCAACGGGATCCCGTCACGCAGGCGTTGCGTACGTGTCTCGCACTCCTTCTCGCCCGGCAGCCAGATGCGTTCCACGCCCGTTGCCCGGCGACTGCCACGGATGAATCTGATCCAATCGTCCATCCTTCTACGAAAATCTTCCGTTTCTGAAAAGCAGTCCACACGCAACGCCAACATGAAGAAGGTGTTTTCGCCGGGAGTGGCGGGCTTTTTGTAAGGATGCGCAATCTCATGGTCAAGCGGGGCGGCGGCCAGCATGGCGGTGAGCAGTTCGATCGCCACGGCAAGGCCATATCCTTTATGGCCGGCAAAAGGTAGCAGCGCGCCTCCGTCCATAACGGCTGCCGGGTTCAATGTCGGGCGTCCATCTTTGTCGGTATAGCAACCCTCCGGGAGATTTTCGCCGGTCTGGGCGCAGAGAAAAAGCTTGCCCCAGGACGATTTGCTGGTGGCACCGTCAACAACCACCGCATGCTCCTTTTTTGCGGGAAACCCGATCGAATATGGGTTGTTGCCGATCAGCGCCTGCGCGCCGCCCGTGGGAGGCATGCTGCCAAGCACGTTCGAGAGCGAGATGCCGACCATGCCACGCTCCAGCGCCATCCGGACGTAGTGGCCTGCGGGGCCGTAGTGGTTGCCGTGTTTGATCAAGACCACGCCAATCCCGCAAGCGGCCGCTTTTTCAATGGCAAGTTCCATCGCACGTTTGCCGCCCACAGGACCCAGCGCGTTGTCGGCATCCAGTAGAGCGGTGCAGGCGTTCTCGCGAACGACACGCATGTTCGGCACAGCGTTGTTACCGCCGGCCTTCACGCGGTCCATG
>CAZKZI010000121.1:4221-10244 GCA_964557205.1 uncultured Lentisphaeraceae bacterium | reverse complement strand
CGACCAGCATAGGCAGCAGCGCATTTGAGAGCTGTACGTCCCTGCCTTCGGTGTCCCTGCCGTCCGCGACCGACATAGATACGAGCGCTTTCTTCTTTTGCACGGCCTTGAAATCGGTGTCCCTGCCGTCCGCGACGAGCATAGGGCAGTACGCTTTCGCCAGTTGCCCGTATCTGATCTCGGTGTCCCTGCCGTCCGCGACCAGCATAGGCAGCAGCGCATTTGAGAGCTGTACGTCCCTGCCTTCGGTGTCTCTGCCGTCCGCGACCAACATAAATACGAGCGTTTTCTTCTTTTGCACGGCCCTGAAATCGGTAACATTCGATGACGACGCTCCTTCTATCGACGCAGATATTTATCTTGGTTTATCCGCGAACCAGGTCACCAACTACGTGACGAATCCGACGGCCACGGGTTGGGGAACCACGTTCGGCGGCATGCCCGTGGTCAGGATGCCCGGCTACTTTGATTCCGTGGATATCAAAGGCACAAACGTCTTGGATCGCATAGCGGCCGCAGTCGCTCCGCTGGTGCCGCTCTCCGGCAACACCGGCGCAGTCGATCTCACATCCTCGGCCTATGTCCGTGTACCGACTCCGGTCAACGGCACGGATGCCGCGACGGCCGACTGGGTGCTTGACCAGCTGGCGGTCGGCAATCCCATCTATTTTACGACGAACACGGCGGAAACGGCGTTCACCCCGACAGGCACGACGTACTTCGGGTCCAGTGACCTGCCGCCGGATTCACAGCCGCTCACAATCGGCGTGGTAAGCAACGGTCAGTACGCGGCCACGTTCATCTACGATACGCCGGTGACAGGCGTGTTGCAGGCTCCCATGTCGCTAAACATGAAACTGTTCATACCGGCAGGCGTTCCCGCCGCGAACTACAGTTTGTCGCTGGAACCCATTTTCGGGTACGTGGCCGACACAAACGCGCCCGTCATGCAGGGCAGCTGGCCGGGCGGCGCGAAGGTGCTGACACCGGGCGTGACGAACACAATCCCGTGGTCTGTGACGTTCGCCAACACCACGGTTACAAACGTCTGGCTGGCCGTCCGGTTCCGCGTGTCGAACAAGGGATCCGCCGTGAACTATTTCGATCTTCTGGTTGGCGACGGGACGGCTTCCCACGGGATGCTGCGCTCAACTGAATCCGTAGGGCTGGGCGAACGCGGGGCGACCAATTTCGTGATTGCGGCCGGGTGTTCGGTGGTGACCAATGTCGACTATTCCGAGGAAACCAGAACTGCGACAGCCAGCGGATACGCACTCCCAGTCGCAGGCAGCACTGAACTGGCGTTAGACGGCACGAACCTCACGATCACGGGCGCGACCTACGCATACAGGGCCACCGTGGCGAATGCCTACCAGATTGCAGTTGCCGCAAACGCTCCGGCGTACCACTACAGCCTCACGGTGCTGGGGACGAACGCTTTCAGTATCGCGCCCAACCTGCTTTTGCGCGGGACGGCGTGGACACCCGGCGGCACGAATCTTGTCGCGTTCGCGCCGTGGTCGAATGGGGTATGGGAGTGCATAGGAGTCGCCAAATGAAGCGGTTGTTTTCCATAGCGGCGGCGGTGACGATGTTGGCATGCTCCGGTGTCGCGCAGGACGCGGCAAGCTGGTTTGGGGTGCTCGCGGCGAGCGCAACTCCGACAACGGTGGACACAAACCTGCTGGCGTGGTATAAGCTGGACGGCGACGCGCTGGATGCGACCACAAACAACTACGATGGGTCTTGGACGGGAACCCCCGTCTATACTACCGGACACGACGGGCAGGGGGCAATGTTTTCGGTGGCTGAACGCATTGACACGACCGCGAAGATTCCCGCCAGTTCTGGCGATTTCACGGTGAGCGCGTGGGTCAACATTCTGGCGCACACAAATAGCTATCTTGCCGGGCAGTTCAACAACATAGGCAGCAATCCCGGTCGATTCCTTTTTTACAATTTGGCAGAAGGAGAGACATTGCGAATACAATTTTCGACCAAACGCGACGTTACGGGAGTTTCCACAAACGTTTTCACGCACTTGGCGTTTACCCGAATATCGAATGTGTGCACGGCATATTGCGACGGCGCGAGGATCGGAGAAACGTTTAACAACGGTGCGGCGTTAGTCGATGTACCATTTCAGATTGGTGGTACGGAAACATTCGCAAACCGCAACTCCCGATCAATCATAGACGATGTGCGGATTTACAAGCGCGGGCTGTCAAGCAACGACGTGAACAGGATTTACCAAGGGCTTTTACCTAACCACGATTAACCAGAAAGACGACGTGACCGAAAAATGAATACAATGTTCGCAAAGATCGACCTTGAGGCGCTCGGGGAGCGATGCCGGAACGACGAGCACCTCCGCGACAACCCCGACTATGACGGCCACCGGCGTCTAATCGAGTCGGCCATTGTCTCAAGCAACGGCGCTCCCGACAAACTCGGGGCGATGGCCGCGACGCAGGGACAGCTTGTCGCGTTCATCGTGACGCAGGCGCTGCGCGAACCCGCCCGGATGAAACTGGCGTTCGAGGCGGTTCACGTCTGCCCCGTCGCGGGTTTGACGACGACCGACGGCGAGGGGCGTAAGGTCTATCCGTGGGAAAGGCGTGAGGCGACAGAAGCCAAGCGGACGGGGTTTGGACATTGGCTGATGCTGCTGCTGCCCTATCGCTGGCCGATCGCGCTGATATGTTTCTCGCCGTTCGCGGCGGAAATTTTCTCGAAGGCGCTGGCGGCTTTCAAATAACAGATGCACAGAGGAACAAAATGAAAAACGCTAAAATCATACAGGCCGGAATCATTGTAGCTGGTATTTTATGTGCTATGTGGATTCTGCTCTTTTGCGCCGGATGCACGTCCACAAAGGTGTCGGTCGAGGGCGGCAGATGGACTATGTCGAGATGGAGTGTTCTGCAGAAGCTGGACATACCAAGCATTTCGATCTTCACAAACGGCATGATCGAGCTTAAAGGCTATGCCAACGACGGCGGCAACGACGCGCTGAAAAACGTCATTGACGCGGCGGTGTCGGCGGCGGTCAAAGCGGCTAAGTAAAGGAGGCAACCACGAACGAACCGAAAACCGGAGATGTGATTTTCACGCGCTGGCCGGAATGGGATAGCAAGCTGACCGAGTGGATCACGCATGGGCTAGCCGCGCACGAGGAGACCATACGTGCGGACGGTGGCGCGATTTTCACCTTCACGGCTTCGAAGGCGTTCAACCGCATGGTTAGCTGGTCGTGGGAATCGCGCAAACATTATTTTGCCAAAACCAAAACCGAGTGGTGCAGATACACGCCGACGATTCCGTTGACGCCGGAGCAGACGAAAAAGCTGGAGTACTATTTCGAGGAGGCGAAAAACACGTTCAAGTATTCCCGGGGCGAGTTGGTTTTGCAGGCTCTTGATTCGCTGCACAACTGGCTGTTCAATGTCCCGTATGATTCTGCGAAGGCAGTCCGCTTCCGCAAGCTGGGCGACATCAGAAAGCAAGCCGTGGTGTGCTCTAAAATTGTGAACATCGGATTGGCGCGGCTGGGCTTTCTTCCGGCGTGGTCTGAATACTGGAGTCCTGCCGATACGCTGACCAAGCTGCGGTCAAGCACGACATGGACGCTGGCCGAGGCGACGGCGGGGTTTTTCCCCGCAACGGAAGCAAAATAAATTCAGCTATTTTCAGGCATTCGCTTTCCTTTAATTGTAACCCCTTGCATATCAAGGCTTTATGAAGTGTAAAAAAACTTAAAATAATTTAACAAAACGCATTGACAGCGTTACGAAACGATGATACATTATAGATATTGAAAGAGGAAAAAGGTAAACAAAGGAAACGAAAACCATGATCACAAATCTCACGCCGCACACTGTAAATCTGCCCGGGCGGGCAATCCCGGCCAGCGGGCAAATTGCCCGCGTCGCCATCATCCTGGCACCAGCCGGGGAGCACGACGGGGTGCCCCTGGTCCGCGGTACCTACGGGGAGGTCACGGGGTTGCCAGACCCCATCGACGGGACGATTTTCGTCGTCTCGGCGATGGTGCGGCTGGCATGCCCAGCCCGCCGCGATCTCGGCTCTCCGGTAGAACTGGTGCGAGACCCAGCCGGCCGCATCATAGGGTGCGGGGCACTGGAGGTGAACCAGTGAATAAGTTTTGGACACTCGACGACGCGACCGCCGACCAGGCGCGGTATGGCGGGACAATTCGCCACGTCGCCGCGGTCGACGCGGTCGACGAGCGGTGGGACACCGCACTCGCGCCGACCGGCGCGACCATCCGCGCCGAGGCACACCGGCGGCTGGACGCGGGCGACCCGTTCGCCCGCGCCATAGTCCCCGTTTTCGACGCGATTGTGTGCCAGTATCATGGCACGCCCGCGTGGGATTGCGTGTCATGTGCAATCTCCGACATGGAAGGTGGCGAATTTGCCGCGTGGGGGATCGGCGTTGATTTCGGTATCCCACGACCCAAAATTCTTCTCTGGCTGAAAGCCACCCTCGGCAATGCCGAGCGGCGGGAGGTCCCCCGGCTGGCGGTACAGGGCCGCGACGCGGAACCGGAGTACTGGTATCTGGATGGGGCGAGATATCCCCAGCCGCGCGATGGCGGTGGCGGCTACGGCATGCACACCGATGATTAGCTGACAACCGCGCCCGGCGGTATCTGGGCGGAAATGAGGATGAAAACATGAGAAACGAAAACACAGATGCGAGATCAAAGGGAAAATGGGGCGGGATGAATTGGATTCGACAGGACAAAAGACTGGCGATCTACCTTCGCGACGGAGCGGCTTGCGTCTACTGCGGAGCTTCGATCGAGACGGGCGCAACCCTGACCCTCGACCACGTAACTCCGCACAGCAAGGGTGGCACGAATGACGCGACAAACCTGATCACCTGTTGCCACCGCTGTAATTCAGCGAGAGGAAATAGATCGGTCGCGGCTTTTTCTCGCGATGTGGCGACCTACCTCGGCAATGGTGTCGATGCTGGCGAGATCGTGGCGCATGTACGCGCCACCGTCCGCCGCTCGTTGGCTGGTCCGAAAGCGGAAGCAAAAAAACTAATCGCCCGTCGCGGAAGCGTGGCGCGGGTGCTGGCGACAATCAAAGCATAAAAAACACGAGGAGACAGACATGAAAACAGGTAGAGAGTTACAGCTTGCGCTGGAAGACGTGGGGATCAACGCATTATGGATCCCGAACACGGGGATGATTTTCATGCCGTCCTTCTACGGATGCAGATGCACCGTGTCGGGATGGTATGACGTATACCCCCGTAACGTTGCTGAACGGGTTCTGGTCGCAGCCGAGGACGACGACTTCCGGCTCGCTGAATATCTTTACGGCCGGGAAACCGGGCAGAGGTACGAGGTTCACTGATGATGTCATCGCCTCGACGTTTGAAGACTAACAAGGAAAGGAAAAGAATGAGCGACAAACTGAAATTCATCGGGACTAAAATCCCAACCGACCAGCACAAGCGGCTGGCGAAAATTGCCGCTGGAAATCAGCGCAGTCTCGGAGCCGAGGTTCGGCTTGCGATTATCAGGCACTTGAAGGGAGGTGTGAAATGACCAGCTGGGAAAAAATCTCGCTGGGAATTGCGCTGGAAACAGAGGAGGAAATAGCCAAACGTCGCGAGCGCGAGCGCGTGTTTTTCGGCGGGGTCATGGCGATTTTACTGGTAGCATTCATCGCGCTGGCAGTCGGCGGGTGCTGTGTCTGGCTGTCGCGGATGATAACTAGCGGAGGTTGCGTATTATGATACCAGATAATCAGGCAGAGGAAATGCGGGAATCCCTGAAGGCCAGAAAAAGGGCGCGTGTGATCTGGAAAAAGGAGCAGTACGTTTACGCTCTGGCAAAGTGCGAGGAACGCCTGAACCGCGCCGAGTACGAAATCAACCGGCTGAAAAACAGGGGCTTGATCGCGCGGATAATCAACAGGGAAATATTATGAGTGAAATGATTACTATCGGGCGGTGCAAAGAATGCCGGTGGCGAGACGAAG
>CAZKZI010000121.1:0-4121 GCA_964557205.1 uncultured Lentisphaeraceae bacterium | reverse complement strand
ATCAAATGATAACGATGACCAACAGCATATTCAAGGCTTTCTTGGAATGTCCGGCGCGAGCGTTGGCCGAGCACAAAGGCCGCATGACGGACGAGCCGATCGCGCCGGAGTGGATCGGCGAGACAACCAAGGCGATGGCGGCGGGGTCGCTGGTAGACGCGATTGTGACCAAGGGCTTCAACGCCAGCGCGGATGACAAAACCGTGCGTCCGCCGGATTTCTTTCAGGTGCTGGCTTCGAGCTACGACGACGGAATGAAATCGGCGACAAAGCTGTGCAACAAATCTGGCGGCTGGAATGCAGACGCCAGGCTGGCGATCAAGGCGGCGGAGCGACTGCTGGAGGATGACATCGTTCAGAAGATTCTCAAAGGCGCGATGACGCAGCCGCGCATCGCGTTTGAAATTGCTGACGGCATTCGCTGGCGCGGGGACATCGACATACTAGCCGACATCGACGGCGAGATTACCGTCATTGATTTGAAGTCACCCGGCAGAACGGATGACGGCTGGATTGTGTCTGGAGGCGGCAACAGGCGGGTGGCATGGCATGAGGCGTGGAGCTACTGGTTTCAGGTCTGCGGCTATCGCTACGGATTGATGGACGGCAAAAACATGACGCTAGACGGATACGCATGGAAGGCTCCGGTCGACAAGCCGACCCGCGCTGGAATCCTATTTGCTACCCGCGAGGAAACGCCGGAGATTGGATATATCCCGATAGGCCACTACGATGCCGTTTGGGAGATGATCGTAACGTCCAGAACGGCGAGAGGTGGCCCGTCCAAACTGGAGATCATCAAGGCGATTGTCGAGGGAGAGATAGAGGCTCCGGCGTGTGGCAGGTGCGCATTCTGCAAGTCTCGAAGCCGGGTTGCACTGCCGACTCCCGACAGCTGGGATATCGAGCCTGACATGCCGCTGATCGACGACATTTTCGGCTATCAGGATTTGATATGATTTCACAAACCAAACAAGGAGAACCGATGAGCAAAAAACAAGACACAACGGCGGTGGTCAAACGGCGCGATGACGCGCTAGTGGCTCCCGCAAAGGCAACCAGTGTAATCGCAAGGTTGGCCGAACGCTACGGAGTCGATCAAGGAAAGATGTTGGAATGCCTGAAGGCTACGGCGTTCAAGGGCCCGGCGACAAACGAACAGCTAATGGCTCTGTGCATTGTCGCCGAGCAGTACGGGCTGAATCCGTGGACGCGGGAAATATACGCCTTTCCCGACAAGGCGAACGGTATTGTTCCAGTTGTCGGCGTTGACGGATGGAGCAAAATCATCAATGCACATCCACAATTCGATGGCATGGACTTCGAGCAGGACGACGGAGAAAGTTGCACTTGCACGATGCACAGAAAAGACCGCGCCCACCCCGTTGTAATCTCCGAATACATGACGGAGTGCAAGCGCAATACCTCGCCGTGGGGGTCGCACCCGCGTCGGATGCTGCGGCACAAGGCAACGATCCAGTGCGCTAGGCTGGCGTTTGGATTCACGGGCATCTACGATCAGGACGAGGCCGACCGGATAATTGCCGCGCGTGATGTGCGGTCCAGCAACCCGTATAGCAAAGGCTCGCCGTTGGCTGGGCTGGAGCTACCGGAACACGAGCCGGAGGCCGCAGGCGACAAGACAGAGGACGACAAACCGATTGCGGAAGCACCGCCTCCGCCGGAAGAGTTCACCGACGATCTTCCTTTGTAGAAACGAACGGGGGCCGCGCATCCTTCACGCGGGGAAAACAAAAATGAAATACACGGAACTATACAACGAGCTTGGACAGGGGTTTGGATTCCTGTCTGGCGACGAGCAGGACGCAATGATGGCCATTGCTACCGATGACAACATGCAGGTGTGGGCTGAACCTCTAGGATGGGTGGACGCTTGTTCGCGCCCGCATTGGCATAGTGCGTCAATCCTCCGCCTCAACCCCGATTGGAAACCGCCGGAGCCGGAGCCTGAAAGCAACACGGTTGAGTTTGTGCCCAAACACCATGATGGGATGTGGTATGTTTGGTTGCCAGACGTTGGCGATATAACACTTACTAACGCTCCGAGCGTGTGCGGCTTTCTCGGATTCCGGCATGTGAATAAGCTGTGTAGTGTCCTGCAATTTATGTTGCCTGGCCTCATCGGCGGATTCGTGCTAATCGTCCCCGACGCGGTTGTGTTCGACCGCGAAGAATTGGAGGCGGCAAAATGAGCGAGAAAATTGTTCTTGCGATAGACCCCGGTAGATCTGGGGGGATTGCGTACAACGACGGCTACACTTCCACGTCCGTCAAGATGCCGAACACAGACGGCGACGTGGTGGACATTCTGCGGTCGCTGTCTGCGCATACCGGAGAACGCATCTGCTACATCGAAAAAGTCGGCGGATTCGTCAAGGGCAACAAGACACCCGGCTCCGCAATGTTCAAGTTCGGGCACGGGCGCGGCGTTGTCATGGGCGCGTTGATGGCCTGCGGATGGCGCATAATCGAAATCACCCCCCAGCGCTGGCAGGCATGGCTTAATATCGGAAAGTGCGGCGGCGACAAAAACAAACTGAAGGCGGAGGCGCAGAGGCGTTTTCCGTCTCACAAGGTGACGCTCAAGACCGCCGACGCGCTTCTGATTCTTGACTATGCTATTTTTAAGACCATGAAGTATAGCGAAGTTTATGCACCAAAAGAATGGGACGATTGAATGACAGACAGACACCTGACAAAGCTGGCGAAAAAACAGGCGCAACTCGACGAAGCTCCGGACAAGCGCGGCAACGTAAAGTTGCGGCTGGGCTGGTGCAAAAACCAGCTTGCGACGCTAGGCAAAAAAAGCGAGTTGCGCGACGGCATGATGCAGTATCACCACGATCTGTGCAAAATGCTACGGCGCGAGAAAGCGAGGGCTAAATGAGCGACTGCATGTGCGGGGCGACAGACTGTCCACTGTGCTATCCGGGATGCCTCGCGCCGATAACCTGCGGGGTTTGTGGCGGCGGCACGATTTCGGCGGCGTTTGAAAGCGACTATTTTGTTTGCGCTAATTGCGGGTGCTATATCTGCGAAGAGTGCGGCAACGCTGGGAAACTTTACTGCGCGAACTGCGGAGAGCCGGAGAAGGGAGCGAAGCGGAATGACGCCCTACTACCAGGATAACGATTAAATGAGCGGCGGTAGTCCGTATGCTCGATTTGCTGGTTATGCAAAATTTATTGAACAGAGTCCCGCGTAGGTATCGCGGTCAGAAACAGGAATGGCGCAGCGCGTTCGATTCGTGCTTTGATCCTTGGTGGTTTGAGGCCAGTCCGTGCGGGTTCGATTCCCGCCCTGTTCATTTCCTGCATAACGTCCGAAATGACGGGAAGGAGAAGGCGGCACGATGAAAGACATTGAATCCATGACCAAGGCCGAGTTGATTGAGGAGGTTCGCAGGCTGTAAACGAGATCGGGAACAGATTGGAGTTTTATTAACAACGAAGGAGAAGTATGATTGCAGGAATGATTATTGGATTCGGAATCGGGACCACAGCGGCAACAGTCATGTGGTCGATTATACTCGTCAAAGGGACGAAACGCAGGAAAGAGTTGGATGCTATCGTTTTAGAATTGCTTCAGCGGAAAGCTGAAGGCATCGAACGCATAGCGGCTATTCTGGAGAGAAATTCTGCGGACGCTTTGTTGGGTGTGTCGTTTAGCAGTGTGCTCACTGGCGATGCGTTCCTCACGTTCCGCGCCAGCAACGGCGAGATTGCGACGATCAACATGCACGCGTTTGCCGACAGAAGCGGCCCGATCGCGAAAAGTGCGATACGGTGCTGGATTAAGGACAACACACCCGACAGCGCGATATGCGTCCACAAGTCCAACGCCGAAGCTGCCCGGACAGCAAAAGCCGGAGAGAGAATGGGCTCATGAGAAAACGATTGGCGGCTTTTGCTGTTACGGTCCGGCGCGTTGTTCGCATTTTTATAGGATGGCGACGATTGCACCCGTTCGGATTTTGCCCAGCATGTAACAGCGACGCTCCGAAAAAGTACGATTGCCGCGTGTGCTGCAACTGGTGCGGATACCGACCGCCAAAGAGATTGCGGCAACTGTGGTGGAAAAGATTCATGGATGCGAACGCC
>CAZKZI010000120.1:0-10304 GCA_964557205.1 uncultured Lentisphaeraceae bacterium | reverse complement strand
AGTTTGCAAACGGCTCTACTGTATGGTTCATGTGTCGCGCTTTATCTTCTGCGTTGCAGCGGAGGCAAACCGATGTCGCGCACCATCCAGCCGGGTATCACATTCTGACCAAGCGGCTTCCGGTTCAACCGCTGCCTGAGATTCTCAATGAAACGAACGATACCGAAAGCGCGTGACCTGGCCTGATACAGGGCGACTCTTTCCAGCGCCCGTTGTGAAGCATACCCTTCGCTGGGCAGGGTCTGATGCAGCAAATACGCCGCATCCAGCAGTTCGCCCAGTTCCGCCTCGTTTACGACCGAACCGGTCTGGATATCCCGCCACACCCCGTTCAGGCGCGGCGGATAAAAAGCCAATTCGTAACATGACTGCAGTTTTTCGCGGCTGAACATATCACGCAATCCCCCATATCGCCATGTCAGTCTTTAGATTACAAAGATTCTCGCGGACCAAGGCATCCTGATTAAAAGGGGGCGGCAGACACGCTGCCGCCCGTTCGATGTCCGCGAACGGAAGACGGCTGACATTCAACAGGTATTGAACATCGCTCCGGTCGATATCGTCATATCTTATGAGCTTACTCGCTACAAGATCAACAATGCCACCGGTCTGTATGCGGAGACGCGCACCTTGCCACAGTGTCAAACCTTTGCCCGCCACCGGCGGTTGCAGGCAAAGCCTCAGTGGCCCGACCCATTCGATATGGTCACCGTTGTAATCCTCTGTAGGATTCACCGGTATGCCTGCGGCGATGGCAGCCTCACGCAAGTCACTCTCGTCAACCACAGAATAAGGTCCCGCGACATCAATATCGAGGCTCGTCCGGCCCGGCTCGTCAAGCAATATGCAGGCGGCACTGCCATACACATATAGGTTCGCCCGCGACCGCAATGCTCCGTCAAGCCCCTCCAGATATGAGATGAGCGTTTTTTTGTCCATGACTACAGTATAATGAAAATATGGCGTTTCATCAATCACAGCAAACACGCTGCGATTAAACATGCGGGGCATCCCGCCTCTAATCGAAAAACAGCCAGCCGAGATCCGCGGGATTCTCATTGTTCAGCCGAAGCCGGCCGGGCCAAGGATTCCGCGCCAGCCACGAGCGTTCGCCGCTGCCGGATGAATGCCGCACGTTGATCCGCAACGACGCAGGCACAGCCGGACCGGCGCCGAGCGAGGCGAACGGCACGCGGATCCAACCGCGCCAGCCGATCTTGTCAGCTTGTGCCTGCGCCTCATAATCGTATTGCTTCCACCATGTGCCGGCTCCCTTGCCGGCGAGCGAGACGTCGTAGGCGAGGCAGGTCCAGAGCCGGCGCGGCTCGACCGTCAGGAACACGCGGCTGGCGGCCGCTTTCCGCGGATCGGGCTCGTCGCACTCGAACAGCAGGTAGAAGGCGTCGCGGTCATGGCAGAACGTCCAGCGTATGCCGGGCGCCGCCGCCTTCGGCTGGGCGCAGGTCTGCCAGGCCAGGCCTGCGGGCAAGTCGGCGGCCGTGCCGGCGACGCGACGCCCAATGTCGGCGCAGAACAGGCTGCGGACGGCAGGCGCCCCGGGCTTGCGCCCGGCATACTCGGCGAACACATCCGTGCCGCCCGCGATCTCGCGCTCAAGCGCCGGCAGCTCCCTGTCGAGAAGCCCCTGCAGCTGATCCATGCGCCAGCGTATTTTCGCGGGGAAATACTTGTACCCTTCGGCTTCGGAATGGAAGCCCAGCCGCGAATCGGCCTGACACAAACCGATCAGCTCGGCGTCGTTCTTCAGCTCTGCCTCGACGATGCGGCGCATCTCTTTGAGCGTCTCAAGCTGCTTTGCCGCCGCCTCGCGCACCATGCGTTCGCGCAGGTCGTAAAATCTCAGAATGTTCAGGCCGCTGCGGAACTGGATGCCCAAGGCACGGGCCACGCCGATGTCCAGCCGCCTCTCCGGCAGGAGGGCGGAGTCGGCCTCCACAGGACGGAGAAGCGCCACACCCTGATCCCAGAGGGCACTCATCGCCCGGCACTCCTCGATCGCCTCGGGTAAGGTATAGGCCTGCCCGAGAGCCTCACCGATCCGGTCGCCGCTCGGTGCGAACGGCTGGCCGATGTGTTGGCCTGTATGCCAAGTGATCTGCCACGTTGGCGCCAGCGCGACATCCCTCGGGCGCAGAAGCAGGGGCCAGACCACTCCATCTTGCATAGGACCCCAATATTGGAATTCCGTGACCAGTGGATAATGGCTGTACCCCTCGGCAAACAGATTCAAAGCGTGTGCAACCACCTCAGAATGTCGCCCCCACTCAGGCCGCACCAAACGGCTAATAAACTCCTCCTCCGTTGCCGGAAACGGATCGAAGGAGAGCTCGCCCGCCGCCCGGTTCATGATCCCGGGATAATTGCCGAAATACCAGCAGAGCATCACTTGGGAGACATCCAGCTCCCGCATCGCGCTGAATTTCCGATAGAGCATCCCGGGAACCGGAACAAAGGGGATATCCGCCACCTCATGCGAGCAGCCGGTCTGGATCTTGGCCGACATCGGCGTGCCGGCACCTTTCGCAAACGATGCCAGCCGCTCAAAGCGCCTGCTCGGGCCCGGCGTCGATATCCAGTAGTCAGCGCCCGTGCGCACGCGCCCGAACACGTCCTTTGTCACGCCCGACTCGAAGTTGAACTGCATTGTGACATATTCCGGACAGTGTTTCGGAAGTTCATAAACCCAGTCGCCCAACGGCTCATCCTGCGGCATGTAAAACCAAGCGATAAAGGTCGCGGCCGGGTTGGCGTCATGCATGCCTTGGGCCATGGGCTTGAGCGTCGTGTTGATGATTTCCCATGGCTCTTTTTTTGAACAGACCGGACACGAGGACCGATTATTGCTGGTTGCGCCGACTAAACTTTGACAGGTCGTCCGACGTTCGCCATGGCTGATGTTGATCATCCCCCCCAAGTGCGGAACCTGAGAAAAAATGAAATGCGTCGACTCATATAGATAGCGCTGTGAAACTTCAGACCACGGACAGAACGGGTACGTGCCCCCCAAGCGGGCTCCGCCCATTTCCGGATGTCTCTTAAGCACAGGCGATTGGGCATCCCACGCTGTCGGCTCAATCGAGAACACGTAAATGCGGATTCCGTACCGACGGCATTGTTCAACCGTCTTGCGCAACTTGGCCAGTCGGCGCTCGACGTTGTCGCCGAACTCGGGAGCCACACTCGTCTTGCACAGTTCCTTGAATGTGATGGTCAGCCACAGCCCGTTAATTCCCTCGTGCGCCAGACGGTTCATATACTGATCGGGATAATAATCCACATCATCCATCAGCTCGTCGCGGTATCGTGGCGGACGTTTAATCGGTCCGAAAAAGCAGCGGGAGATACGGGATTTAATGAACGGCTTGTGTTCTGTTTTTCCGAGCGGCAGGAATGGCCCGCATGCGGCACGCATCATGTCCTCAATCTTGAAGATGCCTCGGCGGATGCCTTCTGTGTCGGCGGCCAGAATCCGGCAGCGCTTTGCAGTCACCTCAATCCGGTAGGCCTCGAACACCGGTGTCTCGGCCTTTGCGGTTTCGATCGTGAACGGGCCGCCTGTCGCGATCTTGCCGGCTGCACAAAAGTCGGACAAGTCGGCATAGGCTGTCTTAAGTACCCCTTCAGGATCTGGGAATTTCGCATCAACGCGGATACCGCGGCTCAGGTCGGCCTCGCCATCTGCGACCGTACGTGGGCTCCAGCCGAGGCCGTTGCCCCACAGAGGCGCTTTCAGATCTTCTATGAACGTCCACGTCTCATCGCCCGGCTGCGCGGGCGGCGCCCCGAGATCCGGCAAGGTGTCCTTCGGCAAATCCTGCGCCGTCGTGACCGAAGAAGAAAAAGCTGCCGTCGCCGCAAAAATCGCACACCCCGCAAGGGACGTGATACCGCGTTTGAATTCTTTCATCTTCGTCATTCCTTTATCCTGCAGAGGCCCGAAGCCGAGGCACGCCAGCAACCAGCGGCGGCATCATTGTTTCAGCCAGCCCTTCAACTGTCCTTGAGTTCCAGTCACTTGTTCGTGGCCTGTTTGAGCTTTTTCATCATTCCCCGCCTGCCCTTTTCGTATTTCGCTCTCGGGTTTCCCTGATAGAGGTGCCCGCAGCACTCGTCCCACCACACCGAAGGCATGGTGTTGTACTTGATGCAGATGTCGGGAATGCCATGCGTCGTGGTGATCCGCTCGAAAATCAGCCGATAGAGATCACGGGCCTTCATGGTGCTGCCAAACTTCAATCCGACCTTCTGAAGCAGATCCAGATCGCGCTTCTGGCTGTCCAATTCGCCGGACCCCATAACATGCGTGCAGCAGCAGAGCTCGGGATTGCGTCCCGGACAGGGAGCGCAGATCATCCAATCGGCTCCCTTCGCCATCTTAATCTCGATATCGGGCTTCCGGTTCAAAATCAGGTCGAGCAGCTCGGGCAGGTTGTCTTCCTTGTAGCCCGGCCGCAGCCCCTCGCCGTACTGGCACACCGCGCAGACAAGAATGTGCGGCCTGACAGGCACGACGCTGGCGGCATAGAGCGCTTGCAGCGACTTGACCTTCTCCTTCGCCATCTCCTCTTCGGTTCTCGGGGAGATCAGCGCTTTGATTCCCTTCTCGTAGCCTTTTTCATAATTGTCGCCCGACGCTTTCGGGCAGCCCTTCCATGCCTCGCCGGTTACCGTGTCATAGCCGCAAATGCCCGACACCGTAGGCAACCCCTTCAGCAAAAGCTCAAATAACGCGCGCGCCGGCAGCGTGCAGCCGGGCGCCAAGCCGAGTATCTGCAAAACATCCAGATCGCGCTTCCGATTGAACTCCTCGCTCTCCGGCGTGTCCTCTCCGGTGCCCGAATCTTGAAAAGAGTACAATGCGCCGGCATGGCAGGCGAGCGTCACGGGCACGTCGGGATTCTTCCGGAGCGCGTCGCGGATCTGCTTACCCTTCTCGTATTGCTTCACCGGGTCATTGCCCTCTTCGCCCAGCGAGCACACCGTGCACAAAAGCTGATACGGCCGAAGCGTCAGGGGCGTTGGCTTCTTCGAAACAGCGCCTTCGGAAGCGCCGGCCCCCTGCGCCAACGTCACAGGAACCATACTGACCAGTCCGCCGGTTCCGTAGAGCCCCGCACACTGCAAAAATTTGCGTCGTTTCATTTCAGATGTATCTCCTTAAAAAGTAGCGTTTTCTATTCGGCAGACAAGAGCTCTCCTAATCAACGAACTGCCCCTGCAGCCACCGACAATTGACAACCTTTTCCAACAAATCTAACGGTAAGTAAAAGTATTGGCACGACGGCTCAAAACCGATCCGCGAATCTTCGCACACCAGTGTATATAATTCGCGGGCTAGAGCGATCTCGGATTCCAGGCACTGCCAAATCTCTTTTTTCAAGCGCTGGCACTCCGCTGGCTGCAACTCGTCCGGGGATTTCGCAAGCGCGTCGCGTGCAATCACGAAACGCGCTTGGTTGGCGACGGATTGGAACGTGATGCCTGCCGCCCGGGCATATCGCAGGTCGGCCTGAACCTCGTTGCGCCGATCGGGCGGTGTCTTTTCCACGGCCGCTTTCAGCTCGACGATACCCGGCTTCCAGCCGGCGGCCATTTTCTCGAATTGAGCCGCAAACACCTCGCAGGGGTAAGGGCCGCGCCACCCCTCCAAATCGTCATAGGGGATTCCCCACATCGTCGCCTTGTAGCCGGTCTTTACGAGATACATCGGATTGGCCGATCCCCACTGCACGGGAGAGGTGTAGATCACGCTTACGTGGAATGGATATTGGCGGAAAGCGTCGCTCAGCAATGTCCACGCCCGGCGGGCATGCGGGGCTCCCGCGGAACCAAACCGTTCTTGGGCCATCTTCTCCAGCACCGCGTCAACCTGGGGTGCGGGTATCTGGTTAAGGCGTTGAGCAAGTTCGAAGTTTGGCGAAGGATGTCCACCCATGGTCCACCCGATCAACATTCCATTGAGCTTCTGCGGAGCCAAGTTGTGGATATGTTCGGCCACGAGATCCATCACCGGTATGTAGGGCAAGCTCGCGATTTCACAAGTGTTGTTGAACTGGATTTCGGCTGCTCGCTTAATCCCGGCTTCTGCGGCAGTCGCCCAATGTTGCAAAGCCCGCGGGCCGGGACCGACTGCGGAGATCGAATATTCGCCCACCTTGGTTTTGATGCCGCCGCGTTCGATCGGCAAGGCCCACTCGCTGACCGACATGAGCCAAACCGACTTCGGCAGACGGGCGATGATCTCCCGCGCGTCGCCGTGCCCCTTCCAGCCCCAGTCCGACACGATGACGTTGGCCTTTGGGTTGCTGCGGTGAACGCCCTCTTCCAGCGTGGCGACCACTTCAGCGATGATGTCCGTATCGCTGCGCTCTTTACACCGCCCGCAGGTTTGCCAGCGGCCATGCGACGCACAACTGGTCAGGTTTTCCGAGGCCGTAATCGCGTAGATGCCGCTCAAGTCGGGCACTTCGCGAAACACATACGCCAGCGCGTCAGCCATCCATTTCCGGACCGCCGGCTGTGACGTGCAGAGGGCCGTAAGCTCTTTTTCCTTGACGCCGGCCAGCTCGGAACGCTTTTGGAAGAAATTGTGGGGCATACCCCGCGGCTCGTTCATATAGAGATACACGCCCACACCGTAGCGCTTGGCCCGCTCCACCAAGACCCGGAGATTCGCCAAGCGCTGGACATGACCGTCACCGAATTCGGGAAAAGCCGCCCCGCCAGGAGCCAAGTCGCGCAAGACGACGTGTAGCCAGATGCCGTTGACACCCACGGATGAGAGCCGCTGCAAAAAGCCGTCGGGATACGGATCCAACTTGGGATTCAACAGCGGGTCACCGAAGACAGCAAGATAGGAATAGACAAACCGCAGTGAGACGAGCCGGTCCGTCTCGGAGGGCGGTGCCGAAAAACCGGGCAAAGGGCTGCCGAGTTGCCGGACGAAATCGAAACGCGGCTCTATCGGGCAGCGGAGTTCCTCACCAAAATCCTTCTCGACCACGCGCCGAATCTCGGCCGCGCGGCGGCGGGCCGCCTTGTCGGGCGGGCTGTAGCGCAACGTCGTGCACTTCGGTTTCAGGCTCCCCAGTTTGATCCAGAGAAAATCTTCCTCCCGCAGGCAGAAGTCCAGCCGCTCCGGCGTCATTTCCAACAGTTTCAGCAGTTGGTCATAGGGCAAAAGATGCCAGTTGCGCCGGAGCACCGTAACATAACCGCGTGTTTTTACCTCGGGGGGAATGGTCGCCGCTGTCGGCAGCCCCATGGATGCAGCCAGCTCGACGACGTTCTCCACGGAAGTTTCCAGTATTTTCGCCAGCTTGGCCGGCTCAACAACGTTCCAGTTGCGCCAGATAAACTCGTACACGCGGTTCGGGAAGTGAGCGGCGGCCAGTGCCGCCGGGGCGCTGCCTTCCGGCAGAGCGACCTCGGCAGCCGAGTCGCCACACATGAAGCAATAAACCCCCGCGAACAACAAAGCCGCAGATCTCAAAAACCATGCTCTCATGTTCCGCTTACTTTTGTTATGGCAAACCTTGTAGACACCTCGACACTCATCACATCGTCCGGGCGGATAACCGCCGGACAACCGCCCGCCGCCTCAATCTCCATGAAGCCGGACAAATCGCCGTAAACACTGTACCGGATGCCTTTCTTTCCCGGCAAGACATTCGGAGCCGCGTCGCGGATATCGATGAAAGACTGCCCGTACGGCAGCGAAGCTGCCGTACGGCGCACCGTCAGGCCGCGGCGAGGGTCTCGAAACTCGATCCACGGCACTTCCGCGCCGATGGCGATCTGGTAGCGCTGCGCCCCGTCCGTCCGGGTGCGGCACATGCCGCCGCCCCACGTCCGCTGTCCATCGCTCGGCTGATCGTAAATATCCCAGACCGCAGCTTTCCGCTTACAGGGGAAAACCACCTCGCATCCCGGCCCGCAATCGAACTGGCAGAGAGACCACGGAGCCAGCAGACAGTCTGAACGCCGCAGAGGAACACGTCCGAGATAGGTGATGCTCTCGACCACCCGCACGGTCACGGCTCCCCGACCCGGCAACACCGTGATCTGCCGCCCGAAAAGCGTGGGAATCCCGAGGCCTTGGTTGTTCACCAGATCCACCTCCGCACCGATCGTGGCGCTTCGCTTAGAGGAGCGCGTCACATGAAATCTAGCCGCCCGCAACCCCGGCGGAACGCGCCACGCGCCCGCCACATACTCATAGCCCAGCGCAGTTCCCTCGGGCGCGGGCCAAAGCCCATCGCCCCCGGGATTGAGATATTGCTCCCGCGTACATTGCCCCAGGACCGACTCGGTGTTGACCCGGCTAAGAACCTCGCCGCCCAGCACACCGTACCAGCGGCCTTCAAGGTCGAGGCCGACGATCACACCCGCGTCAGTGTCCCCTGCCAGAACAGCCCGTTTCCCGGCCTTGGCAAATAGTTTGATCAGTTGAATCGCTTTCATTGTTCTTTTCAATCGAGATGAAAAATCTCTTCCAAAGCCTCCTCTTTGCCCTTCAGGTTGTCATCGCCTTCGCAAACCAACACCTCGGTCATGTAATGCCACCACTTTTGACAGACCTCGGTTTCGGCGATTTTCTGGAAGCGCGCTTCATCCTCAATCTCCACATAGCCGAACAACATATCCGTCGGGCGGTGAATATAGATCGAATAGTTACTGGCTCCATAATCCTTCAGAGCTTTCTTCAAATCAGGCCAAATCTCATCATGCCGCCGCTGGTATTCAGCCGCCATACCCGGTTTGGCCTGAAACAAAACTGCTTGACGTATCATCGTTTCTCCTTTTTTTGCTCTGCATAACTGTTGTTCTTTTCTGTGTTAGACGTCGATCTCCACAATATCGCCGATCGGATTCGACAGAACCTCGGCCCGGTCTTTGCGGATCGCGACGCCGGTCTCCCAGCGGATGCCGAAATTCTTATCCGAAACGAACGTGTCGACCTGAAACGTCATGTTTTCAGCCAGCGCATAGTTGGAACTGCTCTCCATCCAGGGCGACTCCACCTCAATCAGGCCGGTGCCGTGGCAAGGCCCATACAGATAAGTGTCGTAATAGCCGCGCCGTTTGAACAGCTCGATGAAGCGTTTCGCGACATCCGATGCTTGCACACCCGCCTTGAGCTGGTCATAGGTCCACCGGTGCGCCTCGAGACCGAACTCGACAATCTCGCGTTTCCGCCCGACGAGCTTGCCCATGCTGACAGGCATCCCGATGCTGGGCGAGTACCCGCACACCTTCGCCGAAAGGTTCAGCTGAACGATGTCACCCTTCAGAATCTCGCGGTAGGTCGAACGCGAAATCGCGTGGCAGGTCGACTTCTCGCTGAACACGTACATGGGCAGACCCTCGTACTCAGCCCCGTTCTCGTAAATCGTCTTCTGGGCGACACCCACCATTTGCAACTCCGTCATACCAGGCTTCAAGGCATTGATAACTGCCTTTGTGGCCAGTTCCGTGATGCGCATCCCTTCGCGGATACACGCGATCTCATTCTCCGACTTGATGCTGCGCAGGGCAACCATGATGTCGTCGGCGCGGACGATTTCGCAGTCGGGGTAGCACTCCTTCAAACCGGCCAACTGGATCGGGTTGCTGACCAGATAGCCGCCGACGCCGATTTTCAGATTCTGGCCGGTCACACCGATAGAGCGGAACACGTCGGTGTATTTCGACGCCTTGAACTCCGGATAGGCGGGATCCGCCGACTCGCGGTATTCCATCAGTTGGAAGATGTTCGGGATCATGCTCCGGTCGGCAGAATACTTGCCGCTCTCCGGGCCAACCATGAGCGCCGCCTTGCCGGCCGGGGAGATGGCTACACCCGCGGTCTCGAAAAGCGGCCAGAAATCGCTGAAATAACGCACGTTCGCGTAGTCGGCCTCGTTTGAGTTGACCACCAGCACGTCGAGCCCCCGCTTCGCCGCCAAGGCGGCAGCCTTTTTAACGCGCTCCTGATATTCCTGCTCGGGAATGCAAATCCTTTTCGTCATGTTAACACCTTTCTACTCTTCAGCGTCCTTTTTCTGCCGACAGACTCCCCATCCTCACACCACCGCGGTGCGAGCGGCAACGGGGCGGCAAATATAAGAAAAACTGCACGAAAGTATCGCATAATTGTCACGCCTGGGCAACATCGGGTGTGATTTTACTTCGTTGCGTCACGGAACGTTCCGTCTATCGTTAATTGCTCGTCTCTAACTCGCCACTCACTCCACACTGAATCCCGGCGCGTCATGCGAGGCGAACGGCGGACGTGCGTCCGG
>CAZKZI010000119.1:0-10324 GCA_964557205.1 uncultured Lentisphaeraceae bacterium | reverse complement strand
GAAATTGTGCCGCCACAAGATGTTGTGGTTGGTTGAGTCAACTGCATACCCAGTTAAAAGTATACCAGCTCTGAAAAATAAAACGTCCATAAAAATAGAATTCTGTTTTCGTGTTGTTTTTTGTTTCCGGTAGAGCAGGCGGATATGGTACGTTAATCGACACCATGCCTATCGTAAATTCAAAAATGCGCCTTCTCGACACGCCGGACTACCGCGCGTTCGATCTGGCGCAAGTCGGCGTTCCTGATGTCCCCGTGCTTTATTTCGTCCGCCACACGCAGCGTCTGGCACCGATCGCACCCCATTGCCATAAAGGGTGTTTCGAGATCGGCCTATGCCTGCGCGGTTCGCTCGTGCTCGAAAACAACGAGGACCAGCACACGATGCTGGCGGGCGACATTTTCTTTAACAAGCCTGAAGACCCCCACCGGCTGCTCGATTACCCTAAAGGGGCAGTCCTGTACGGCATGCTGATCAGGGCAGAAAGCGCAAAGGGGACGTTGCTCCGTTTTACCAAGACGGAAAGCGCGGAAATCCGCGCGCGCCTCCAGCGGCTTCCGGCGCATCTGACCGCCAACACGAATCAGGTCAAGCACGACTTCATCGAGCTATTCCGCGCTCTCGGAACACTACAGGGGCGGTACCGCACACTCTGCATGACCGCCACCTGCATGAACCTTGTCACCAGCCTGTTGGAGACCTCGCACCAAGAACCACCGCCTTCGCACGCGAGCCGCATCAGTGCCATCATCAATGCCATGCTAAGCGCGCCGGAAAACCATTACGACATCGATTCCATGGCGCATCAGGCCGCACTCTCGCCCTCGCACTTCATCAGCCAGTTCAAGCGCCTCACCGGTCTTCCACCGCACCAATTCCTGCTCAAATGCCGCCTCGACGAGGCCAAGCGGCGGCTCCGCGACAGCAAACTATCCGTCACCAGTATCGCGCAGAATCTGGGCTTCTGCACATCCCAGCACTTCTCCACCCATTTCAAGCGCGCCACCAGCATGACCCCGTCCGTCTGGCGTAAGCAGAATCAGGCGGGGGCAGGCGCGTTAGGCGGGATAATTAGAACTTCCGCACTTTAGAACTTCCCTTTCCCCCTCTTCCAGATCAGTCCCTCGATCCCCTCTTTGCGGTTGGGCAAGACCACGCTCATCATCAGCGCTGCCGCCAGACAGGTCACGATGCCGATCGCGCCGTAAAGCAACAGGTGCGGCTTCCACGGCAGATTAACCGCGTCCAGCCCGATGCACACAACGTAGTTGGCCGCCAGCCCGCAAACAACAAGATAACCAAAGCAGATCCTTTTCTTGAAAAACATCAAGCCTCCCTGGTGGTTCGCCTGTACCGGTTCCTGAAAACATAGATTATGCCACACTGACTTTTTAAAACCCTCTGTGGCATGGGCGTCTCGCCCATGAATCATCCGCGCCACGACTCATCCTGATGCGCCCCGAAAAGGTCTGTCTGCGGCAGCAGCAGCTCCGGCAGGTTGCCGATCTCAAACCATTTTTCTCGTCTCATAACCCCTTTCACGACGTTTCATTTTGTTCTCCATAATAATTAACACACTAGCCTCCCAGAGGCGCGTCAAGAAACATTCTGACACCCACGATTGACATTCATTATGCTGGATAGCGTGAAAAAATTCAACCGCCGATCCGGCCTAATTTCAGCTACCCGAAAACGCTGGGCTCGGGGCCGTTCCGCCTGTAGCCTACAGGCGCATGAAAACAAAACAGCAGTAAAAAATATTTGTTCTTTCATTGCATTATGCAAACGATTGCACGAGTGCGTTTTTACTTACCTGAATCGCACCATAATAGGAAAGGCGTTGACAGTTGCGGGGCAAGATATGAAGATATGGCTTGGATATGAATCTGTTGAAAGATAATCATAAAAGCAACAAGGTAAAGACACCTGTTCTGCCAAAATTAAAGTGTATGACTATCTCCCGGACATTGCGTGATAAACTGGCCGCACTGCCGGACAAGCCCGGTTGCTACATGATGCGCGACCGGCGCGGCGCCATCATCTATGTCGGCAAAGCCGTGTCTCTGCGCCGCCGTGTGCAGAGCTACTTCCGTCCGTCGACCATGCGTGACGCGCCGCCGAAACTGCGCAGCATGCTCAAGTCGGTCATTGACCTGGACATCCTGGCCGTCCGCGACGAAACCGAAGCGCTGATGGCCGAAAGCAATCTGATCAAACAGCACCGGCCGCGTTTCAATGTACTGCTGCGCGACGACAAACGTTACATCGCCATCCGCGCCGACTCGCATGAACCCGTGCCGCGCCTGACCACCTGCCGCATCATACGCAATGACCAGGCCCTTTACTTCGGCCCCTTCCCCTCCTCCACGGTCGTGCGGATCGCGCTGGATTTCACCGAGCGGCGATACGGTTTGCGCAAATGCAAGCCCGTGCGTCCCGATGCCGAGACCCACCGCCACTGCCTCAACGACATCATCCGTTTCTGCGCGGCTCCCTGTATCGGCAAAATCTCGCCGGAAGCTTACCGGCAACGGTTCGAAGATGCCTGCGCTTTCCTGCGCGGCGAGCGGCTCGGGGTCGTCGAGGAGGTCAAAGCGCAGATGCGGGAGGCTGCCGCGGCACATGACTTTGAAAAAGCCGCCGCGCTGCGCGACACCTGGCTGGCGCTGCGTGAGCTGGTCGAGCGGCGTGTGCGCGTGGTGTCGTCGCCTTCCATACGCGCCGGCGACGCGCTGGCAGGCATCAACGAGCTGCGGGAGCTGTTGCGGCTGCCGTCACAGCCCATGCTGATCGAGTGTTTCGACATCTCCAACCTTTTCGGCACCCACTCCGCCGCAGGCATGGTGGCGGCCGTCAAAGGCCAGCCTGACCGCCGCCTCTATCGGCGTTTCCACATCCGCACTGTGGAAGGGGCGGATGACCCCCGCTCGATCGCCGAAGCCGTCTCGCGGCGTTACACCCGCGTACGCGACGAAGGCAAAACACTGCCCGGTCTGATCCTGATAGACGGCGGGATAACCCAGTTGCGCGCCGCGCGCGCAGCTCTCGCCAGCCTGGGGCTCGGCCACATCCCGTCCGTGGGACTGGCCAAGGAGATGGAGAAACTCGTGCTTGATAACGGACGGCCGCCCCTGCTGCTGCCGCACGAATCAAACGCCATGCGCGTGCTCATCCGCCTGCGCGACGAGGCCCACCGTTTTGCAATCGACAGTCACCGGCGCTTGCGAAACCGCCTCATACGCGAATCCGCGCTCGACGAGATCCCCGGTATCGGACCGGCAAAAAAGACCGCGCTGCTGAAACATTTCGGCTCAGTCTACCGCCTGGCACGCTCCAGCCCTGCCGATATCGCCGCCGTTTCCGGCATCGGTCCGGCTCTGGCGGAGGACATCCTGCGCGCGGTCTCTCCGCCCCGCGCCAGCCCCGCCGATTGAAAGCGCCTTCGCCCCGTCGGGGACGGAAAACTTCCAAACCCACTTCCCGTCTGCCGCATAGTTCCATTCGCTTTCGATCAGCCCGGCTGGCGAGCGATAGCTCGCCTTCAGCGAACCGAGCCGCTTGTCCGGGTACGGCGCTAGGATGAAACGTATGAATCCCGGTGTCGCCGGATCCTCA
The DNA here is from genome assembly GCA_964557205.1 of uncultured Lentisphaeraceae bacterium. Lineage (GTDB taxonomy): Bacteria > Verrucomicrobiota > Kiritimatiellia > RFP12 > UBA1067 > JAQVQN01. Next base: position 6,709 of record CAZKZI010000119.1, on the reverse strand, counting down.
CGAAAGCCGGAGCTTCACCGGGCCGACGATGCCGGAAGGGACGAACGGATCAGTCGGCTTGGGATTGTAATGCTTCTGGTAGATGATCCAGGTCTTGCGGTCCTTCTCCGGAAGTCCGAGGTCGTAGATGACGCGGTTGCGCCAGGTATTCGTCACCTCGATCTTCAGACGGTTCTTTCCGCGTTTCGCCCACCGGGTCAGGTCACAGCGGAAAGGTTCACACCAGAGCGTGCGGATTTCCTCGCCGTTCAGCAAGACCTTCGCCATCGACTCGACCCGACCGAGGTCGAGTTCGATCCGACCTTCCTCGGGATCGTAATCGAATTCGGTTTCATAGGTAGCCGTCCCGGCAAAGGCGCGGGCCTCGCGCGAAAAACCTGAGATGTCCGTCCAGGATGCGGTCCGGTCGAGCTTCACCTGCGCCGGCGCGCCCCACCCCTGCGGGAACGAAAGCGCCCAACCCCTAAGTTCGCGCTCGGAAACGCGCTTCGGCGGATTCTTAGCGAGGGTCTTTCCGCCAATCCCGAATTCGACAAAAACGCTCCGAGACGGCAGGATCTCCAGTTTGTCGCCGTTGTTCCAGGCGCGGCGTTCCTGCGAAACCGGATCGAACACCGTCGCCGCCCCCTTTACGCGGAAGGTGACCTTGCCGTTCCATCCGTTCGTGCCCGCGGCGACGAAGTAGCGGTCGCTCGAACCGACCTTGCGGTGAATCCACATGAAGTCCTCGCTCGGTTCGTCGCCGAGTGTAGGTTCGGTCGCCACGTCCTTGGCGCAGGACGACAGCGCCTTCACGAGTTCTTCCTTGCCGCCCCAGACCACCTTGCCGCCGACCGCGGCCAGTTCTTCGAGCTTCGCCTTCGTCGTCGGCAGCATGAACAGTTCGTCCGGCACCCACAGCACCTTCCAGGAGGCCCCTTCGGGAACGGTGAAGAGTCCGTCCTTTACCGCCAGCCGGTTGGTGAGCACGTCGTGGTTCAAGTAGTCCGCACGGAAGCCTTCGGGGAAGGCGTAATCCTCGTCCGGCTTGTGGTCGACCGCATCGCCGAGATACCAGAGCACGTCCTCGGACGGCAGTCCCGCCTCAAGAAACTTTTCGCAGCGCGTGAGCCAGCCCGTGAATTCCGGCATGTGCTTCCACCAGGTCTGGAGGCGGGTGAACGGCGTGCCGTTGTAGCCGCCCATGCAGCCGCCCGGCGGCACCGCGTTCGTCAGCGGCGCGTGGGTGTAGCTTTGCAACGCGAGGTGGGTGACGCCGCGCGCGAAATGGCGGTTGGCGTGGTCTTGCAGTTTCTTGAAATCCTCGTCCCATTGGATACCCTCGCCGGTGAACGCCTCGGCGACGACGCGGTTCTTGCCGTAGATATGCGCGGCGCTCGCGCAAGGACGGATCGGCTTGAAGGCGTAAGATCCGACCCAACCCTCGTCCTTGGTCTTGTGGGGATACCAGTATTCGCACATCGGCGCGTCGGAGTACTTCCAGTATTCGAGCAGGTCGCCGAAGACAATGTCGCCGAAAGCCGTCTCGTAATACACCTCAAGCCCGGCCTCATGCGCCAGCTCCGCCATGCGGCCGTAGTAGTTCTTGGTGATAAGGTCACCGATCGTGCGCCGCCAGTCGGTAAGGAACTTCTCCGTCGCCACGGGATTGTCGACGACCCAGCCGAAGAGCGCGGGGATGTGCCTGCGGACCTCGTAGCCGTTCGCCTTGCGGAAGTATTCCTCCATCTTCGGCGTCCAGGTCTGTCCAAAGCATTCCCAGCTGTCGACCATCATGCCGTACATCCTGCCCTTGAGTGGACCGGCAAGAAGACGCCCGATGTAGCCATTGAAGTTCGCCTCGATGCCGCAAGGATCGAGCTTGTCGCATTCCCAGCCGGTCGCCTCCTTCGGCGCGGGGGCGTTGACGCGCTTCGCGTTGACGTGGCCGACGCGGAGAACCGTCCACTTCCCTTGCGGCGCCTTCCAATCCGCCTTCCCGGTGATGGCGACGATCTTCGCGCCGTCGACCCAGGCGGACGGATCCTGCTTCGGCGCCCTCTCGTGCTGCAGTGAGCGGAGCGTCATCGCCGACTTCGCCTCCCAGTCGGTGTGGCGCGCGGCGGAATGCAGCTTCGGTTCCTTCCAGCTGAGGATCGGATAATCGTGGTCAAGACGGTAACGCCACATGTCGCTCTCGAGCTCGTCGCAGGCGAGCGTGTAGGTGTAGACGTAGTCGCGCCAGTTCGAGACCGGCAGCGGGGACTTCACGGCCACGGTCCACCCGTCCGCCGTCTTCGCCTCGAGCGTAACCCTGCGCCACGGCATATGGTAGGCGTAGGCGTTGTTCCAGTGGTGGAGCCCGGGGAGCGTCAGCGAGCGGACGGTAACCGGCTTCGCGAAACGGAAGACGCGCTCGTCGCCGTTCTTGTCGATCGACACCGGCTTGAGCTCGTCGTCGACCGCATCCCCGACCGGAGTCGGAAACGCCAGGACGCACACGTCGCGCCAATCGGAATCCTTGTCGGCCAGTTTCTCGGGAACCGACGGCAGCTTGAGCGTTTCGCCGCCGTTCAGGTCGGCTCGGGCGTACGCGAGGTCTCGCTGGCAGTGATCAAGATCGACCCACGGACCGCCGGACTGCGACCACCCCGGGCAGTTCTGCACCGTGAGCGCGAGTCCGAGCCGCTTGCACTCGTCCCCGAGGAACTTCACCATGTCGTCCCACTTCTCGCTCAGACACGGCACCTGGGTGTCCTCGCACCCCGGCCACGCACCACCGCGCTGGATGTGGAAGAAGTGGATTCCGGAAAGGCCCGCTTCCTTGATCGCCTCAAGGTCGCACCTGAGCCCGTCCTTGCGGAAGTTTCCGCCCATGATCTCAAGCCACGCCTCCGGACCCTCGGGCGGCGCCGCCAGCGCGGCAAACGCCGCCAGGCCCAGAACTCCAACCACCAACTTGACTAATTCAACTTTCATCTGCTACGTTCCCTTTTTTCGTTACTTGTACCGGCGGCGTGTCTTCAAAGACGACTTCCCTGACTTCGTGATGCGGCGCGAGCACGTCGATCTTGGCAGTAAGCGGTGTGGGCGCGCCAAAAGCCCTGACGTGCGCGAAGCGGATGTCGGAATAACGGATGTTGAACGCCGGATCGTCCGCCGGGTGATGCGGTCCGTACCGGTAGTTGTTCACGAGTGCGAGCTCACAGGCTTTCGCCTTGAACCGTTCGAACCGCGTCGTGTCCTTATGCTGCATGCGCGGCATAAGCCGGTCCGGCTGGAAATCAAGTTCGAGGTTCTCGATCCGGACGTTTCGGATGACCGTCGAGGACGACCCCGGCAACGACGTGACCCACACTCCCTTCATGTCGACGTTAGCGAACACGGAGTCGATGCAGCGGAGATTCTCCATGACGCACGGGATCATGTGCGCCTGGATTTTGAGGTTCGCCCCCCAGTCGCACCACAACACGCAATTCGAAACCGTCATGTTCCTCACGTCCATTCCCTCCGTCTCGCCCTTGAGATAGGGTCCGCGGAAGACGACGCAGTCGTCGAAGGACCGCACGAACGAGTTCTTAACCGTCACGTCTTCGGAAGCGCAGAGGTCGAGTCCGTCGGAATTGTAGCGCCACATCCCCACTAGCTTGACGTTGTCGAACGTCACGCCCTTCGAACCGTTGCGGACGTAGACCGACCACTGCGGCGCGTCCCTCAGCACGATTCCCTCCACCCGCACGTTGGTCGAACTCGCAATGTCGAGACAGGTCCGCGGCAACCCGGTGGCCATGCGGTCGATGCGCGACGAGTCGAGTATGCCACGTCCGGTTATCCGCACGTTCGCGGCGTTGGTGACGACGATGCCGCCGTACACGACCGCCCCGGGCGCGAGGCACACGGTCTGACCGCTCTTCGGCGCGATGAGCCCCGCATCATGTTCACCGGGACCGAAATAGATGTCGTTTTCGCCACGGCGGTATTCGAACGGCGGATTCGCAAAGACGTGCAAGGACGGCAACTCGGACTCCGGGAACTCGACGACGAACTGCATCGGCCCCGGAACCGGGATGCGCAGTCCGCCTTCGGCAAGAGAGAAATCCGCCTTGGACATGGGACGTATCCGAGCCGACGCCGGAGCCCCGCCTAGAAAATCGAATTCGAGCGTTCCGGCTCCAGACAGGTCGAACTGTACGAAAAGGTCCGTCTTCGTCTGGTCGAGGGGACGCTGTTTCCCGCACCATTCGCGATTGAACGGAATCGCCGAGACCCGCGCCTGACGGCAATCCAGCCGCCGGTCGCCGAACGAAACGCGATACGGTGTCTCCTGGTCGTTCCCTTCGAGAAACGCGAGCGAAAGCGGCGCGAGTGTCAACGTGCAGACGCCGTCCTTGACGGCGCACTCGGGCGCCGGCTCGTCGGCGACCGGATGCGGGCCGAACGAACGAACGCCGCCCGGGACCCGGAAGGAAACGGTGCGCCGCTCGTCCGACACGTTTGCGGCCAGGACGCCCCAGGACTTCCCTTCAAACGATTTCCACACGCTTCCGAAGACGACCGGCAGCTCCGCCCGCGTGGACGAGATCGGCTTGGCGCCGTCGGCTTCGGAAGCATAGTCGTTGAAATCGAATCCGATCCGCGGCAGTTTCTCCTCGATACTCAGGTCCTCCACGTACCGGCCGTAGGCAAGATACTTCTTCGCCGCCTTGTGGAGCCTGCCCATCCGTCCGACGATCGCGGCCTTGGAGGCGAATTTCGGATATTCAAAAAGCCAGGAGAAGATCCAGCCCGGCGTCACCCCCCACAGGAGCTGGCGGGCGTGGGCGGCGAAAAACGCGTCGGCGGCGTTGCCCGGCATCATGCGGATGCCGTGATAGACGAGATATCCGGAATAGACCGCCGTGTAGAACGGGACGTCTTCCGCCATCGGCACGGTCGCGAGCAAGTAGCCGTCGATCACGTCCGGCAGGAAGTCCCCCGCTTGTTCGCTGGTGATCGGCGCGTTCCTGGCGACATAGGCGTCATGCACCGGCTTGAGCGCCCTGCGAAAACCGTCCGTCCACCACTTGCCGCCGCCTACGGGATGTCCGTGGCACGGGTCGAAGCACGGGAAGCCCGGCGAGCAGGCGACCTGGTCGTAGTAGATGCCGTTGGCACCAGTCTCGTTCAGGTTGCGGAGCCCGACTTCCGTCACCTTGTCGCGCCAGAGTCGAGTACCGGGACACATCACCACGTAGGGACGGCCGTTGTACTTCTCGGTGTAGGCCTTGCCCGACTCGTCGCGGGCGGCGCCCTTTTCCGCTTCGGCATAGTCCTGCCGACCGGAATCCCAGACGCGTCCGTTGAGATAGGGGAGGAAGGTAAAGCCCTTCGCCGCGTATTCGGACATTATCTTCGAAACGCCTTCGAGGGCGGGAAACACGTCCGGCAGATCCACAAGCGCCGGCTGCCTCTGCCACTGCGTCCATTCGAGTCCCAGCTTGAGGTCCGGCCACAGTTCCTCCATCTTCGCCAGCACCCGCCGCGCATGTTCCGGCTTGCCGCCGCCGCCGTCCCCGCCATCGGACGCAGGTCTCCGAGCGCGGGTGCGAGCATCTGCCGCGACGGCACGTCGGCAACGAAGCCGTCAAACCCGTCGATGCCGTAGTCCGTGCTGACCTCGCCGGAATAGGATCCGGCGAGTACGCAATGTCGCAGATCCCTATAAGGGCCGCTGCCAAGAGCGGGGGTCCCGTTCATCGTCAGGAGGCAGTTGCGGAAAAGGCTGTAGGACGAGGCCATACTGCCATTATAGTTGCCAAAAAAGGTGCAGTTGACCGCGAAGCACCCCTGAAGCGCCGGCTGACCGCTGAGCGTGCAGCCGGTGCCGATGCAGTTGTACAGCGCCGCAGAGGTGGCGATGCCGCCATGGGCGTAGAGGTTCTTGTTGCCGACGAAAAGCGTACGCACCGCACAGCCGCCGAGCATGCCCGCGCCGCGCGAAGCGCGGCAGTTCTTTACCGTGCAGTCGATGAGGTATACCGTGTAATTCTGGTTGCCGGCGTTGAGGCTGCCGCCCATGCCGCTGGGATCGGCCGAGGTATCGGCCTTTGCCTGGCCGTCGCGGATCGTGAAACCGATGAACTTGACCTTGCCGCCGGTCGGCGGACGCGCGAAGATGCAGCGGATCGCGTCCTCGCCATAGCCGCTCACGTCCGTCGTATGCGCGCCGACGATGTGCGTAACCTCCTTGCCTTCGGTAGACTCGACCGTCAACACCTTGTTGGTGGCGACGACTCGGCTGTTCATATAGCCGTCGTACGTCACGCCCTTGTCGTACATGCCGGGCAGAACCTTCACCGTATCGCCCGTCGACGCGGCGTTAACCGCCTCCTGAATCGTTCCGAAGGCCGCTGCCGCGGAATTGCCGTCGCCGGACGCATTGTAATTGTCGTCATCCACATACCAGGTGTTCGCCGCCGAAGCGACAAATGCGACACACAACGCACTAAACAGGACGATTGCCTTTTTCATAACATTCCACTCGTTCATTTGGACTTTTCAATTTTTGAAAGGTTGTTTTGCAGTCTTGTAAAGCCGCCACGGGAAAGCGAATTCCGAACCAACTTTAATCAACAGTGTGTAATTATCTCATTTCGCGGCGAATTTGTCAAACACGACTGTAATAGGTGTGTAATGCCTCGCGTTGCGTCACAATTAATGACACCGAAAATATTTTGCAGATAAAAATTGA
>CAZKZI010000118.1:0-10406 GCA_964557205.1 uncultured Lentisphaeraceae bacterium | reverse complement strand
GATTATCAAAACCGCCGCCCGTCGACAAGCGTGAGACACAGGTTACAAAACTACCTGTTACAAAGATTTAACAATTTACTTCCTTAACACTAAGCGTAACCGTGCTACAATTGTTAGATGTATCAAAGAAATATTAAGACACTTTGTATTCTGTTAATCCTTGCCGTATCTCCGTCACTTGGGGCCTTAAGAATAGTTTTGAACCCTTATGAGGATCTGGATTGGAGCAAGGTCGAGCAACATAAGGCCAATCTGCATACACACACGGTTGCAAGTGGCGGGAAACTTTTATTGAAGCAGGTTTATGCCGAGTATGCTAGCAAAGGATACAGCATATTGGCGATCACAGAACATGACCGATATACAAGAGGGGGTAATTCGGGTTTTGATCCACTCAAGGAGTTCGGGATCTTACCGGTTGCGGGAAAAGAATATTCTGAAGGGAGAAATTTGAACGGTTATTTTTTTGATTACGCAACGAAATCACGCAATATGGAGGTTTTTATAAAGGGGATTGAGAATCAGGGTGGGGTCACTGTTTTAAATCATCCGGGGCGCTACTTGAAGTGTAACGAAAAGCCGGGTGCATCGTGTGATTTGATAAATGAATACGTTCGAATGATGCAAAGGCATCCGTCGGTATTGGGCATCGAAGTTATAAATACAAGTAACCGTAATGCCCGTGAGGTGTCACTGTGGGATGATATGTTAAGTATTTCCATGCCGGAACGTCCTGTCTGGGGATTCGCAAATGACGATATGCATGATAATAAGCATATCGGCCTTAGCTGGGAGGTTTTTCTGTTAGATTCGCTTGATGATAAGATGTTGCGAAACGCAATGTCGAAGGGGCGGTTTTATTTCTGCCAGGCTGAGGTCAATCGCGATCCAATTTCTAAGAGCTATCCGCCGGTTATCGTTTCTTTGCGGCATGACAGTGCCGCTAAAACCATAACGATATCAGCCGCTGCTGATGGGCGTTTACTGGGAGTCAATCAATATCGGTGGGTCTCAAAAGGGCGTACTGTCAGTATAGGGCCTGTTCTTGCTTACGGAAGTACGGATGGCATCGATGATTATGTCCGGGCCGAGATGACCGGGCTTGGCGGAACCACATATACAAACCCATTTGGGTTCAGCCGCACGGATGATGACATGGTTAAAGCCAAACGGTAAATGCAGAAGAGATTGTTTGAGCAGTGTGCCGCAATGGAGCCTAGCCTCAGATAGTAATGCCTGTCTTGATTACAGGTCCATAAAGGAATTAAGATGGTGGCGTGATGAAAACGGCTTATACAGTTATGATAGCGGTTTGGAAGATGGCGCTGTAGGCTGAGTTGCGAGTAGCGATTTGCTAGTAGCGCGTGGCGATTGATGGGGTCGGAATTGCGGCGAATGATACAAAGCATGTTTAGGTCAACGGTGGATACGATGTCGGGGTTATACCGTCGTCAGCCATTGCTGACTTTGGCTGCTCTTTTGCTGGCGGGTATAGTCTGCGGCTATCGCACCGGCTTCTGGCCGATTTCAGCAGCAGGCGTTTTCATCTGCGGCGCGGGCGCGGTTTTTCTCAGGCGGGCTTTGTGGCGGCGGTTGTTCGTTTTGACGCTGTTCTTTTGTGTGGGATGGCTCTTAAGCGCACGCGATCTGGACGGGAGGCGGAACGAGGCGCGAATCCTAGAGGCTGCGCCGAAACAGCGATATCTATGTTGTGTCGGTCCGCGCGTGACCGTTTCGCCGTTGCGCGGCAGATCAGCGCGGTTCAGTTTCAGTGCTACAAACTTCAGAAGTGCCGACAAAGTCTTAAAATGCCGTTACACGCCTGTGACAGTGGATTGGTACGGCTCCCGGGATGCTGAGGATGCGCAAGCGCCACGGGCAGGTGAGGAATGGATGCTCACAGGTAAAGGCAGAGTTCGCAAGGGGCGTAACGGTTTAACGAAAATATTCGTCAGTACCGGCGCGGAACGTTCGTCAAGGTTATCTGGCGCGGACAGCGGAACCTGGCAGGCGCGCATAGCCGCTGCGCGGCGGCATGCGGCCAAGCGCCTAATGATCGGCATCGAGGATTGGGGGGCTGTGTCTCCGTTGATCCAGGCTATGCTGCTGGGTAACCGCAATGAGATGTCGCGCGAGATGCGGCGCATTTTCGCTGATTCCGGCACCATTCACGTTTTCGCCATTTCAGGATTGCACATCGCGTTTGTGGCTGGATTGTTGGTGATTGCTGTGCGCCTGCTGGGTTTTCAGCGTCCTTATTGGGGAGTTTTTGTGGTGCCGCTGCTGATTTTTTACACAGTCGCCACCGGTGCACGACCAAGCGCGGTGCGTGCCTGTATCATGGCGTTCCTGTTTTTATCCGCTGCGCTTTTCGGACGCCGTCCTAGCGCGTTGGCGGCACTAGCCGGAACCGCTCTGGTAGTGCATGTTTTTTGCCCTTGGCTGGTTTTCGAGGTAGGAAACATACTTTCGTTTGTAGTGATGGGCGGTTTGGTGGCTTTCTGCGGGCCTTTCCGGGAGATCGCGCACCGATCTTGCGGCATCGCGAAAATTGAGGAAAAGGCACGGCTTTTGGAGGCGGCTGGGGAAAAGCTGCGGGCGCGGCGGGTGCGCTCTTTTAAAAAATTCGTGCAATTCTTTGCCGACTCTTTCGCGGTTTCTTTAGCGGCTTGGATATCGTCGGTGCCTCTGACCGCCTATTATTTTGGGCGTTTCACACCAGGCGGGTTGCTGGCGAACCTGGTGGTCGCGCCCTGCGCGTTTCTGATTGTCATGGCGGGTTTTCTGGGGCTTTTGTCCAGCTTCTTCTGTACCGGGATGGCAGCTTGTTTCAACAACGCGGCTGGTTTTTTTACTTGGGTGATGACGCGCACGGCTTATTTCACGGCGAAATTTCCCGGCGGTAATTTTCATGTGCGAAAGTGGGAGCTGTGGATAGTCGGCTTGTGGTTTGCCGGATTAGCGGTGTTGGCGCTGTGGTTGCACACTGCCGGGCGTGATACGGGAATGTCGTGGTTGGAGACTGCGGCTGAAGGGGGGCATGATGGTTGAGAAAGTGCATGTGGCGGGGATCGGCGGTGTGGGCATGAGTGCTCTTGCGCAGGCGCTATTGGATGCAGGTTTGGTGGTCACTGGATCGGATCGGCTTTTTGACAAGGGTGAAAGCACCGCTACACTGGAGTGTCTGGCGCGGCAGGGGGTGCGGCTTTTTGCGCAGGATGGTTCTGGCATTCAAGCTGACACCGCTCGTCTGGTGGTCAGCAGCGCCATCGAGGCGGACAACCCCGAGGTTGTCAGAGCCTCCGTGCTCGGTGTGCCGAGCGTACACCGCGCGGCGGAGCTGGTGCGGCTGACGGCCGGCCGCAGGCTGATAGCGGTGACCGGCACATGCGGCAAGAGTTCGGTCACGGCCTTGCTGGGATGTTTGCTGGAGGGTGCAGGCTTTGATCCGCTGGTCGTCAACGGTGCGGCGGTGGTCGGGTGGGACATGGAAGGTCGGCGGGTGGGCTCGGTGCGCAACGGCAAAGGGGAGTGGGCTATTGTGGAGGCCGACGAGTCCGACCGTTCGCTGATGGTCTTTACGCCGGAACACGCGGTCATAACCAATGCGTCTGCCGACCATTTCGCGATTGATGAGACCCAGGCGCTCTTCGCGGCGTTTCGGGAACGTGTGGAAGGCTTTATCATAGATGGACGGCAGGAAAACACGGGGCCGCAGGCCATGCGCCTGGAAGGATGGGAGGGTTTTTTCATCTGCGATGGAAAAGAGTACCGGGTGCCTTTGGCGGGGGCGCACAATGTTTCAAACGCATGGCATGCGGTCAGGATGGCTTTGAAGCTGGGGGCGGACCCGGAAAAGCTTGTCGCGGCTTTGGGTGCATTCGGCGGCATTGAGCGCAGGCTGCAAAGGGTCGGTTGGTGCGGGGAAGCCTTAGTGGTGGATGATTACGCGCACAACCCGGAGAAGATTGGCGCGGCATGGACGACGCTGGCGGCGGCGTTTCCGGCCGGGATATGCGCTGTCTGGCGTCCGCACGGCTACGGTCCATTGCGCAAAATGATCGATGGTCTGGTGACTGTTTTCTCGCGTGTCTGTCGTCCGTTTGACAGACTGCTGCTGTTGCCGGTCTATGATGCCGGGGGAACAGCCGACCGCAGTGTCAACAGCGAGGTTTTGGCTTCCATGCTCGGCGAGAAAAGTGTTAAAGTCTCGCTTGTCAAGACACTGGAGGAAGCAGAGTCTGAGATGCGGGTCTGGGCGCGGCCGGAGGGTGCGCTGGTCATTTTCGGGGCTCGCGATCCGGGCTTGCCTATGCTGGCGAGGAGGTTGTCGGGCATTTAAACACTTACCTTTCTGTTTGGGTATTGTCTGTGATTCAGCATACAAAAAAATGAAGGCGGAAAAGGCGGCGAAAGAATAGCGCAGCCTCAGGTAGTCAGCAAGGAACCGACACATTATGGATTTTTCATATCCTCTCGGACGGATCATGTTGGGTGACACGCAAGCCGTGCGCCTGGCGAATGAGCGATTTCATGCGCAAGAGGTGGATTTAGTTGATTTGTGCGAGGGGGAAACCGGGTTTTCAGCTAGACGTACGACGCTTGGCGGCGAGCGTTCGGTGACCGGCCCCGGAACTTTTTATCGGCGGGTCAAGCGCACCTTGACCTTTGGTCCGTCGGAGGACTACGGCTGGTGGATAGACCGCACTGACCTGCCTGAGCAGTTGCGCACGCATGTGACGATCCGCAATGTATGGACTTCGGCCCGCAATATCGTGCTGCGCAGCGGCAATCCGCACAACTATCTGCGTATGGTGGAGCACATCATCGCGCTACGGTTGGGCATGGGGGTTGATGGTGTGGTCATCAGCGCCAATGCCGGTGACCCGCCGCTTTTTGACCGTAGCAGCATGGATATGGTCGAGGCGGTTGAGCAATGCGAGATTGTCGAGCTGGACGAGCCGGCGCATTATGTGACTGTCAAAGAGCCGGTCACTTTCGGCGGTGGCCGAGGAGATTTTCTGACCTTCCTGCCGCCTGAGAAGGGTGAGAAGAAACTCCGGCTGGATGTCGCGATCGACTTTGATTCCATCATTGGAAAACAGCGTATCGTATTCGATCTGACGCCAAAGACATTCAGGAACGGAGCCTTCGCGCGCACCAATGCCTCTTATGCCCAGATGATGACCGTCAAGACCGTCGGGTTTCTGTTTGCCGACATGCGTAATCTCGGATACACGCCTGATAATATTTTGATTCACGGGCGGAACAAGTTTTACAGCGAGCCTCGTATGATGCATGGCGAAAAGGCATTGGAGCCGGTCTGGCACAGGTCTGCGCTGGATCTGCTGGCTGCGTTGGCGCTAATCGACACCGGCCGTTTCGTTGGCCGCGTGGTTTCCTACCGCGCCGGGCACACTCTTGACATGCGGGCGATAGGGTCACTGTATCTTAACCGTCTGCTCACGCCCATAACGTGACTGGCGTACGACGCGAAGGTCGTCCGCCCCAAGTTTAGCCAAACCTCATCGGATATCGGCGTGATAGGCCTGGATGGATTTTACGCTGCCGGAGCCGTTGCGTGCCGCGCGAATGCCTTGGGCACTTGCCACGGCCGCGGCCAGGGTGGTCAGGTAGGGGATCTTGTATTTGAGTGCGGCCTTGCGGATGGAGGCATCGTCCGTGCGCGCGTCGCGCCGCCCGGAAGGCGTGTTGATCACTAGGCAAACCTGACGGTTCAGGATCACATCCAGAACATTCGGACGGCCTTCGTTGATCTTGCTGACGGCTTCGCCCATGACACCGTGTTCGGCCAGCCATGCGATGGTGCCGGAGGTGCCAAGCAGCTTGAAGCCGAGTTTCACGAACTCCTTGGCGACCTTGACTGCGGCCGGCGGTTTCTCGGAAAGGCTGATGAGAATCGCCCCCTCTTCGGTCGGCAGCTTGGCGTTGGCACCTTCCTGCGATTTGTAATAGGCCAGGCCGAAGGTTGACGCCAACCCCAAAACCTCGCCGGTCGAGCGCATCTCCGGTCCCAGAACCGGATCGACCTCCGGGAACTTGTCGAACGGAAAGACAGCCTCCTTTGCGCCGTAATGGGGGATGATCTTCTGCTTCAACCCCAGCTCCGTGATCTTTGTCCCCAGCATAAGGCGCGTGGCGATATTGGCCATCTGGGTGTTGCACACCTTGGAAACCAGCGGCACTGTGCGCGAGGCGCGAGGATTGGCCTCCAGCACATAAACCTTATCGCGCTCAATGGCGTACTGCATGTTCATCAGCCCCACCACATGCAGTTCCTGGGCGATTTTGCGCGTGTATTCGGAAATTGTGTCGAGATGCTTCTCGGGAATGGATACCGGCGGTATGACGCAGGCCGAGTCGCCGGAATGCACGCCGGCCAGCTCAATGTGCTCCATTACGGCTGGGATGTAGACGTCGATTCCGTCCGCGAGGGCGTCGGCCTCACACTCGATCGCCTCTCGCAGGAAACGGTCCAGCAGCAAGGGCATGTCCGGCGTGACTCCCACAGCCTTGTCTATATATTCGCGCAGCATCTGCTCGTCATAAATGACCTCCATGCCGCGGCCGCCCAGCACAAAAGAGGGTCTGATCATCAGCGGGTAGCCGATTTCGTTCGCGACTTTAACCGCCTCCTCATAGGTGGCGGCCATGCCGGATTCGGGCATGGGAATCTTCAGGCGTTCCATCATGTGGCGGAAAAGGTCACGGTCTTCGGCGCTGTCGATCGAGTCGATAGAAGTTCCCAGAATATTGACCCCGGCGTCAGCCAGCTCGCGCGCGATGTTGAGCGGTGTCTGGCCGCCGAACTGCACGATGACACCGTAGGGCTTTTCCGCCTCGTAGATCTGCAGCACGTCCTCGAGCGTCACCGGCTCGAAATATAGCTTGTCCGAGGTGTCATAATCGGTAGAGACCGTCTCCGGGTTGCAGTTGACCATGATCGTCTCATAGCCGGCCTCTTTCATGGCCAGGACGGCATGGACACAGCAGTAGTCGAACTCGATGCCCTGACCGATGCGGTTGGGACCGCCGCCCAGAATCATGATCTTTTTGGGATTCGAAGATACCGCGCACTCGTTTGCCGTGCCGTTATAAGACGAATAGTAGTAATTAGAGTTCTCGACACCGCTGACAGGCACCGGGTGCCAGGTTTCGCAGACACCCAGGTCGATGCGCCGCAACCTGATATTCTTCTCTTTGATGCCGAGGATTTTTGAAAGGTACTTGTCAGAGAAGCCGTCTTTTTTGGCCTTGACCAGCAGGTCGTCCGGCGGCATGGAACCCTTGTATTGCAAAATCTGCTCCTCCAGCACAACCAGCTCGCGCATTTGGCCGATAAACCACGGCTTGACTTTGGTGAGATCGAAAATCTGTTCTTCGGTGGCACCTTTGCGGAGAGCCTCGTACATTATGAAGTGGCGCTCGCTGCTGGGGAAACGCAGCATGTCCAGCAGTTCAGGCAGTTCCTTCTTTTTGAAGTCCTTGGCGAAGCCGAGTCCGTGCCGACCGTTTTCGAGAGCTCTGATGGACTTTTGGAAAGTCTCTTTGTAAGTTTTGCCGATCGACATAACCTCGCCGACAGCTTTCATCTGTGTTCCCAGCTTGTCCTCTACGCCGCGGAACTTCTCAAAGGCCCAGCGTGCAAACTTGATCACGATGTAGTCGCCCGAGGGGGTATATTTGTCGAGTGTGCCGTCGCGCCAATAGGGTATCTCGGCCAAGGTGATGCCGCAGGCCAGTTTGGCCGAGATCAGCGCAATGGGGAAACCGGTGGCCTTCGAGGCCAAAGCCGAAGAGCGCGACGTACGCGGGTTGATCTCGATGATCACGATGCGTCCAGATATTGGGTCGTGCGCGAACTGCACATTGGTGCCGCCGATAACGCCGATCGACTCCACGATCCTGAAGGCATAATCCTGGAGGCGTTTCTGTACAGATTTGTCGATTGTAAGCATTGGAGCGGAACAGAAAGAGTCGCCGGTATGGACTCCCATGGGGTCGATGTTCTCGATAAAGCAGACCGCCACCATTTTGTTGTCGGTGTCGCGCACCACCTCGACCTCAAGCTCTTCCCAGCCGAGCACGGACTCTTCGATCAGGCATTGGTGGGTTAGCGATGCCTCCAGGCCGCGGTTAACGATTGTGCGCATCTCCTCGACGTTATAGACCAGACCTCCGCCGGTACCGCCCATGGTGTAGGCGGGGCGGACGACCACCGGATAGCCTAGTTTGGCAGCAACGGCCTCGGCATCCTCGACCGTATAAATGATTTCGCTGCAAGGCATCTCAATGTCCAGCATGGACATGGTTTCCTTGAATATCTGCCGGTCTTCGCCGCGTTCGATGGCATCGAGATTGACACCTATGACTTTGACGCCATATTTTTCCAAAATGCCCTTTTTCGCCAATTCAATGGAGAGGTTGAGTCCGGTCTGGCCACCGAGATTTGGCAACAGCGCGTCAGGGCGTTCCTTATCGATGATTTGTTCCAGGCGCTCAGTGTTGAGCGGTTCGATGTAAGTGGCGTCGGCCATGACCGGATCGGTCATGATGGTGGCTGGGTTGGAGTTAACAAGAACTATCTTGTATCCGCACTCGCGCAGAGCTTTGCATGCCTGAGTTCCCGAATAATCGAATTCGCAAGCCTGTCCGATTACAATCGGGCCCGAACCAATGATCAGCACTTTTTTGATGTCGTCACGCCGCATAAGCTAGAACCTGGCCTTTCTTTCGCATAAGATATTATCTGAAAGAGCCAACTCGATCAGAGTGTCTATATGCGCAATCGGGATTGTAAAATGGCAGTTTCAATGCTGTCCGTCAAGTAAAAGCCGTTTTTAAATTAAGAGGAGTTGCTAGGGGGAGTTTTAACGCAGAGTTTTTAGGGGGCGTTGCGCAGGGTGGCAAGTATTGCTTGGTGGCGAGGAACTAGGACGCAGGATCCAGCACTCAGGCCCCAGCCTAAATTGCCAATCACAAAACGTAACTGTTCAGGGTTCAGCCTGCTGCGCGGCACGGCTGAACCCTGACTTTTGAATCCGCTGGCTGGCATTAAAATACGCCATTGACACCCATCGTGGTTTTTGCGATATTTCAGGCTGTTTTTTTAACACGGTAGGGTACCGAAGTGGCCAAACGGGGCAGACTGTAAATCTGCTGGAGTACTCCTTCCTTGGTTCGAATCCAAGCCCTACCACCATCTTCAAAACCCCGGTTTTACTGGGGTTTTTTTGTTTTCTAGCATTTCATGTCTTTTTTGGTGTGTCCTTGCATTAGCTTGTTTACACCTGTAATAAGTTCTTTTTTGTATACAGTTTGTATACACCCCCTCTGGCCTGTTTTCACTGATATGGGAAGAATCGACACTGAGGTTTTGGATTCTGGATCTTGCGTTGTCTTGGACATGCGCATAGCAGGTGTATAATTTTCATCGCAACAGGGTCGGAGCTGGAGGGGCTGGGTGGGAGGAGCTGGAGCGGGTCGGGGAAAAGGTGCGGGAGATGCTGGGGCGGGAGGGGGTTTGGAGAGTGGCGAGTAGCGATTGGGGATTGGTGATTTTTTGGGAGGGCGGTTCGCAATGGGTCAAGGGGACGGGCGGGGGGTGTCGCAGTTCCAGCAGGCGTTGAGGGTGGCATCGACGGTCTCGTTGCAGCGGGGGCAGGTCCATTCGGGGTCGGGGTGTTCGGGTGGCTGGGATCGGTTGGTGATAGACTGGATGAAGCTTTGGACGATTTGCATGGCTTCGGTGCGGTCGGTGTCATCAACCCAGACTTCGGGGGCTGCGAAGCCGGCGGCGCCGCCGAGGACCGCGAGACCGATGGGGTGGCCGAACTCGTTGCGCATATCGCTCCGGATTCCCGCTGACGAAAGAGTCATGCGGAGCTGGTCGCAGTCGGCGATGTACGGCGAGGAGTAGACTTTGATCATGGGACGGGTCTTTCAGGCTGACGGGTTGGTGCCTCTGCCGGAAAAGATAACGACATCGGGGACGATACGCAAAGGGATTTTTAGAGAGGCGTTAAACTAGGAAAACGGACGGGGCTAAACATCCGGCGCGGCACGGGGGTATGACGGATGGCCAACTCGCGCTTCTGATCGAGAGGGCGAAGAAGGTCAGGGCCGGGAGGATGGGGCGTGATGGGGGAGGGTAAAAGATAAGAGGGGGAATTCTCGCTAGGGAAAAACTTTAGGCATGTCTGCCGGTACGTCGAGAACGGCGCGATAGAAGCCGGCCTGTGCCTTCGCCGCCTCCCAGAGTTTCTCGACCAGGTCGGCGAGCGTCTCCCCCCGCGTGAGTTCCGCAGTTTTCTTGCCATGTTTATACATGGCACATCTCAAAACCACGCGTCAACGCTAAATACTAAACTAAGGTCTGACCCCGA
>CAZKZI010000117.1:0-10485 GCA_964557205.1 uncultured Lentisphaeraceae bacterium | reverse complement strand
GCGGCTGTGCGGCAGTTGATGTAGGACTGTAATTGCGCAGGAGTTAGACTGCCGTATCCGGCAGAGCCCACACGCAGTTGTGGGAGCGAAGCGTCAATTCAGGCGGGTCTCAGATTTCTTCAGAAATATGAGGCCCGACTGACTCCTGACTACTTGAGGCGCAGCTTCACTGGCCACTGGCTGGCGAGAGGCTTTTAATCCGGATGATCAATGTATTTTGCCCTCTTTTTTGCGTTTCTCGATGATCTGCTCGGAAAGCTCGAAGGGTACGCCCTCGTAGCGTTCGAAGGTCATTGTGAAGGTGCCGCGCCCTTGCGTGACCGTGCGGATGGCATTGGAGTAGCCGAACATTTCGCCGAGCGGCACAAAGCCCCTGACCAGTTTAATACCGCCTTTTTCGTCCATGCCCTCAATGCGTCCGCGTCGCGAGCAGATTGATCCGGTCGCGGTGCCCATGTACTCGTCAGGCACCGAGACCTCGACGCTCATCACCGGTTCCAGCAATTGCGGGTTGCCTTTCATGAACAGATTCTTAAAGCATTGGCGCGCACACTCCACGAAGGCGAATTCATTGGAGTCGACCTCATGGTAAGAACCGAAATGCACGATGACCTTGATGTCCACCACCGGGAAACCGCCGCACGGGCCGCTCTCCATGGCCTTGATGACACCTTTCTCGACAGCGGGTATGTACTCGCTGGGAATCACGCCGCCTTTAACCTCGTTGACAAAGGAAAAGCCGCGTCCGGGCTCCTGCGGCTCTATGCGCAGGCATACGTGTGCGTACTGGCCGCGTCCGCCGGACTGTTTGACATGCTTGTATTCGCCGTCGATCATGTGCCTGATGGTTTCGCGGTAGGCGACTTCGGGCTTGCCGATCTCGCACTCGACACCGAACTCGCGGCGGAGGCGATCGACTATGATTTCAAGATGCAGCTCACCCATGCCGGAAATGATAGTCTCGCCGGTTTCTTGATCGAAACGCACCACGAAGGTGGGGTCTTCCTGGGCCAAGGAGCGCAAGGCGTTGCCGAGTTTCTCGTTGTCGTTACGCGAGGCCGGCCGGATGGCGATGGATATCACCGGGGCAGGGAACTCGATCGACTCCAGCACGATGGGGTTTTGCGGATCGCAGATGGTGTCACCGGTACGAGTTTTGGCAAGGCCGACCACCGCGACAATATCACCTGCGTAAGCCTCCTCAAGGGCTTCTTGGCGGTTAGCGTGCATGCGGAACAGCCGACCGATACGGGCATCCTGCTCCATGGTGCTATTATAAATCGGGGCACCGACCTTAAGGGTGCCGGAGTAAATGCGCACAAAGGTGATTTTGCCCATGTGCTTGTCCGCCATGATTTTGAAGGCTAGAGCTGAAAAGGGGTCATTGTCGTCGGGTTTGCGCACCATTTCATAATTGTCGGCCGAATGAACCTCTCCGGCATCCAGAGGGGATGGCAGATATTCTACGATGCCGTCCAAGAGTGGCTGAACACCCTTGTTTTTGAAAGCTGTGCCGCAATATGCAGGCACCAGGGAACGCGCTATAGTACCTTTGCGGATGCCGCGTTTGATCTCCTCTTCGGTCAGAGAACCATTCTCAAAATATTTCTCCATCAGGGCCTCATCCTGCTCGGCGGCCTTTTCCATAAGCTCGACATGTAGGCTCTGGCACTCTTCGCGCATATCTTCGGCTATTTCGCTTTCGATGACCTTGATGCCTTTAGAAGTCTCGTCGAAAGTCAGCGCCTTCATTTTCAGCAAGTCGACGACTCCGCGAAAGGTTTCTCCGGATCCAATGGGATAAACCATCACTACCGGGTTGCCGCCCAAGGTTTCGCGGATCTCGTCAATGACACCGAAAAAGTTTGCGCCGATGCGATCCATCTTGTTGATCATGCAGAGTTTTGGGACCTCATATTTTTCGCTCTGGCGCCAGACCTGTTCAGTCTGTGGCTGAACGCCGCCGACCGCGCAGAATAGTGCGACCGCTCCGTCCAGCACACGCAAAGAGCGTTCCACTTCGGCAGTGAAGTCAACGTGCCCCGGCGTGTCAATCAGGGTAATCTGGTGTTCGCGCCAGAAAACGGCTGTCGCGGCCGAGGTTATGGTTATGCCGCGCTCCTGTTCCTGAGCCATGTAGTCCATGGTGGCCGCCCCCTCGTGCACCTCCCCGATCTTGTAATTCTTGCCGGAATAGAAAAGGATGCGTTCGCTACAGGTTGTTTTGCCGGCATCGATGTGAGCCATGATGCCTATATTACGGATTCGTTTCAGCGGTAGGGTTCTGGGCATTGCGCAACACTCCTTGGGGGCCTTTGACCCGTTCTTTATGCTTTTCAATAAAGCCAATCTTCCAGCATTTCACATGTATCGAAAAAACACTGCCGATTGGCCTAACGGGTGGTAAAAAAACAATTAGTATTTACTTTTGTTCTATCGAGTTCAAGCGTAAACGCATAAAAAGCACTTTTATTTTCACACCAACGACTGGCGAAGCTGCGCCTCAAACCAACAAGTGGAGCAATGATGGTTGATGGTGGGCAGGGGCCAGGGGTTTTGTAAGAGGCTGCGGTTATTGGGTTAAGGGTCTTCGATCAGGGTTAAGGGCACTTCCCGGCTGACCCCGGCGCGGATAACGGTCAGCGTGACACGCTCGCCGGGCTGGCGGGGGTCGAGGATCGCGCACAGGTCTTCGACGGTTTTCACGGGGACAGCGTCGACAGCGGTTATGACGTCACCGAAAACCAGTGCGCCCATACTGCTGATGCCGATACCTTCCAGCCCAGCACTGGCGGCGGATGTCTGCTCGTAAACCGCGTAAATCGCTACTCCGGAGATGCCTGCCCGGGTCGTCACGTGATCGGGCAGGAGCTCCACGCCGAGACTGGCACGTGTGACACGGCCTTTTTCTATAAGCTGTGGAATAACGCGTGCCACAGTGTCGGATGGCACGGCAAAACCTATGCCGGCGTAGGCGCCGCTGGGGCTGAGGATGGCGGTATTGACGCCAACCAAGTGCCCGCGCGAGTCGAGCAAGGGGCCTCCCGAATTGCCGGGGTTGATCGCAGCGTCGGTTTGTATCACATCGGATATGCGTCGTTCGGTCATGGAAGTGATGGTACGGCCGAGAGCGCTGACTATTCCTGAGGAAAGTGTCGTGTCGAGACCGAAAGGATTGCCGATGGCGTAGACTTGTTGCCCGACTTCAAGGTCGCGCGAAGGTGTCAGTTCGACCGCGACCAGTTTTTCCGGTGGCGAGTTGATCTTCAGGACAGCCAGATCGTAATCCGGCGCGACGCCTACCAGTTTGGCATTGTAGCGGGAACCGTCGGGGAAGGTCACGGTCAGGGTGCTGGCCTGATGCACCACATGGTAGTTGCTGACGATATGGCCGCGTTTATCCCAAACGAAACCTGAACCGGCACCCTGCGGCACCTCGTAAAGCTGAAAACCGAAAAAGCCGTGGCGCACCAGAGCGTGGTTGGCCACGGCGACAACCGATGGCGATACGCTTTTGTATAAAGCTGTGGCTTCGTTGGTGTAACGCACTGAGTCGGATGGCTGTCGTGAAACCGCGTCAAGCCCGACCTGTTCGATCTTCTGTTTTAATTCTGAGATGGCCCGCATGTAGCCGTGATAGCGACGGCGGTTATCTTTCAGGTGCAAAGCCAGAAAAACGACCATACCGATCAGGGTCAGGGTCATCAAGGGCGATTGGTTGGAATTCATTAAAGAATGATAGCCGGAACTGGCGGCGGGTTCTAGCCGAAAAACAGTTAGGCTTTAAAGTCGGGCGTATTTCATAAATATATCATATAAGATTCACGATGTTGGGCAACAAATTTTTACGGACAGACCTGCGCACAACATGCTTGTATTTCGGTAAAGGATGATGTTTAATTATACACATTCATGCGTTAATAGTTTTCCGCACAGTTTGCATGTTGGCCAGTGCGGTTTATGCGCGTGAAGAAATTTAGGAGAAAAACAATGCGCGGAAAGTTAAGTGTGTGGGTTGCGCTGGCGGTTTTTGCGGCTGCAGTTTCACTGGGGGCTGAAAACATTGTCAAGGATGTCAAAGTGCGCGTTCTTGATCAGTTCGGAACCGACGCTTCGGACGTTTTGTCGTTCTGTAACGTCAGACCCGGCGTGGAGGTGTCGCAGGACGCACTCTCAAGAGACGTGCGGGCTTTGCTGGACACAGGTCGGTATGGATATGCCGGAGTGGAACTTGAAAAACTTGATGACGGCATATGCGTCGTTTACGTTATCAAGCGTCGGCACCGTTTTCAGGAGCCTTTGTCGATTAAAGGCGCGGACTACCTGAGCGAGCGCAAGATTCGCAAACTTTCCGAGCTTAAAAGCGGCGATTATATCGACGAGCCTATCTTGTCGTCCAAAGCGGCGAAAATCCGCGACGAGTACGTCAAAAGGTTCTTCCCGGACGTCAAGATTGGTGCCGAGATACAGCCGATCGAAGGCAGTGTCGGTTCGGCCAGGGTGGTGTTCACGATAGAAGAGGGAAAGCGCGCCAAGGTGCGGAAATATCTTTTTACCGGCAACGTGGCTATCCAGGACAAGGATTTACGTTCGTCTTTCGGGCAACGCCCGTGGTGGGATCCGCGCGGCTGGTTCTCCGACACGCCGGTATCCGCACAGGATCTGGAAGACGCGCGGCAGTTGGCCGAGGAGGTTTATCACGACCACGGCTATCTGGACGCGCGCGTGGCACCGGCCTCTAGGGAGCAGGTGGGCAAAGAGAAGGTCGATGTCGTTTTTGAGGTTACTGAAGGCGATCTATACCATGTGGAGTCGAAGAGCATACGCGGCGTCAAACTCTTTCCCGAGACGGAGGTGCTGGATGCCAGTGGGCGTATGAGCGTTGATGCTGTGGCTGGAAAGCAGTTGATCGAAACGGCAGCCAAGGACATCCGTGACTATTACGGTTCGCGTGGTTATGTAGACACCATTGTGAGACCTGTCAAGGAGACCGTGCCGGGCAAGCCCGGGCGCATGGCAATCACGTTTGAAGTGCGCGAGGGAGAGCTGTGCCATATACGCAACATTGTGATCCGCGGCAACAATGTGACCAAAGACAAGGTCATAAGGCGCGAGATTCTGGTCAATCCCGGCGAGATCATGCATGAGCCGCGCATGGAGCGCAGCGAGAACCGGCTGAAGAATCTGGGTTATTTCAAGGTCGTGCGGCACTACACCGAGCAGGTCAACCAGCCGGGTGTGCGGGATCTTGTTTATGAGGTCGAAGAGCAGCGCACCGGCAATTTCATGATCGGCGCGGGGTTCTCAAGTGTCGACTATCTGGTTGGCTTCATGGAGATATCTCAGAGCAATTTCGATATTTTGAACTGGCCGAATTTCACGGGCGGCGGACAGAAGGCGCGTTTGGGGCTGGAGCTGGGTTCGCGCCGTCAGACGGCCGAGGTCTCTTGGACCGAACCATGGTTCTTGGATAGACCGCTGGCTTTGACCGTGGAAGCCTACCGGCGCATGCGCTGGTATGACCAGTATGACGAGATACGCACGGGAGCTTCGGTCGGCCTGTCTTATCCGGTAAAGCTGGGACGCGTGGGAGCTCGCTACACGCTGGAACTGGTTGAGATGGACGACGTGGATAACGGCGAGTGGTATCTGGATCCGGACGGCACGCTGGACTCCACGCCGGACACATGGAATGGCGACTTCGACAAATATTTTGCTTTTCAGGAAGATCAATACGGCGACGCGATCAACAGTGTCATCCGCCTTTACTGGGCGCATGACACACGCGACCAGCCGTTTGTGCCTACCAAAGGCTACCAGACCACGGTCTTCGGCGAACTCATGGAGGGCGGCATCGGCGACAACGAGATCTACAAACTGGGGGTGAACTACCGCCACTGGTTCCGGATGCCTTGGCACAAGCATGTGCTGAGTTTGCGCGCCCGGGCGGAAACGGTCGAAGCCTATAACGGTGACGTCCCCATCTATGAGAAGCTCTTTTTGGGTGGCCCGCGCACAGTGCGCGGCGTGGAATACCGCGATATCGGTCCTAAGGTCTATCGGGGCACGGCCGGCAATAGCCACGCGCCGATGGGCGGACAGACTTTGGCCTTGGCGACGGCGGAGTACACTATACCGGTGTTCAAGGCGGTGCGCTTCGCGACCTTTATGGACATCGGTTCGCTCGGCGAGGACGCCTTTGATCCAGAGCTGTCCGACGTGTGCGTCTCGGTCGGCGTAGGCATCAGGATCGACATCCCCGGTTTTCCGATACGCTTTGATTTTGCGAAGCCGATTGTTGATGACGACGATTACACGGACGAGGAGTTCTTCTCGTTCGCGATCGGGTTTGAATAAAAAAGCCCATTGCGGCCTGCAAGTAGCCGCAATGAAGAGGCTTAAAGATGTGTGGGGCACTCGCAGCAGTTGAAAGGGAAGCATAATGAAACGTCTAAGTTTGGTTTGTTTGGCCGTAATGGCCGCGACGGTTATGACAGCGCAGGAAAAAATTGCGGTTGTTAACATGGTGGATCTGGTCCGTTTCCATCCCAGCCGTGAGCGTGACCGCAAGCTTATGCAGGACACGGAAAAGGATTTTCAGGGGCGTCTCGACAAGCAGCGTGACCGTTTTGAGCAACTCCGCGAGGATTATGATAAAGCGGTTAAGGAGGCCCGTAGCCCGGCGTTGAACGACAAGGCCCGCAACGAGGCCGAGGAGAAGGCGATGCGGCATCGCGACGTGCTGGCGGAGGCTGACCGCGATCTGCGTCAGGAGATGCAGAAGCTGCAACGCGAACTGGGGGATCTGGACACGCGCCTGCTGCGTCAGGTCACCAAGGATATTCGGGGGGTTCTGACCAAGTTTGCCGAAGAGTCTAAATACAGTGTGATTCTTGACGGCACGACTATGGCCTATCATGATCCCGCGCTGGATGTGACGGACGCTATCCTTAAGCGCATGGGCGTTGATCCCAAGGTGCGCCAGGAAAATAAGGAAAAGGCCGAAAAAGAGGCTGCCGCAGCCGGGAAGTGACGATGGTGATGACCGCCAGAGAACTGGCCACACGTTTAGGCGGTAAGCTTGAGGGGGACGCCGCGCAAGAGGTGACGGCGTTGGCCAGCTTGGCCGAAGCCCGCAAGGGCGACATTTCCTTTTTTAAAGATTCCAAGTACGCCGCGAAGCTTGGCGTCACGCGCGCCAGTGTCATTCTGGTGCCTGCTGACTGGGTCGGGATGTGCGCCGTGTCGGCCGTGATCCGTGTCGCCGATCCCAATGCCGCTTTCGCCAAGGCGGCGGAATGGTTTGCCCCGCCTCCAGTTATCCGTGCTCCCGGCATCCATCCAACGGCTGTAATCGCACCTGACGCGTATTTGGGTGCAGATGTGCATGTCGGGCCCTGGTCTGTGATAGAAGACGGATCAATGATCGGCGACAACAGCGTGATAGAGGCGCAGGTCTTTATCGGCCAGCGGGTGGTGATGGGCGATGGCTGCCACCTTTATCCGCAGGTTACCGTGCGCGAAGGCTGCCGTCTGGGGCGGCGTGTGATTCTGCATTCAGGTGTGCGGATCGGCGGCGACGGGTACGGCTACAATCCTGTGCCGCAGGCCGACGGCACGATTTCGGTTGAGAAGATACCGCAGCTCGGCATTGTCGAGCTGGGAGACGATGTCGAGGTCGGGTGCAACACCACGATCGACCGCGCGCGTTTCGGGCGGACGCGCATAGGCAATTCCACTAAGATCGACAATCTGGTGCAGATAGGCCATAACGTGGAGATAGGCGATTACAGCGGGGTCATCGCGCAGGCCGGCATCGCGGGCAGCACGCGCATAGGATCAGGCTGTCTGATCTGGGCGCAGGCCGGGCTTTCCGGGCATCTGACGGTCGGCGACCGCGGCCAAGTCGGCCCTAAGAGCGGACTTTCCAAAGACGTGCCTCCCGGCGAGTATTATCTTGGTCTGCCGGCTGTTCCCCGCCGCGATTTCGGGGCGCAGATGTTGTTGCCTCGCCAGGTCGAAAAGCTCAAGAGGCAAGTTGCCGAGCTCAAGGCCAGGCTCGATGCCTTGAACGGCTGAGCATGTCAGGCCGGCAACGGCCACGCCTCGCGACAAGTTGACGCACACGGCGGACAACATGTCGCTTTCTTGCTCAACGCACAGGACGCAGGATTCAGGACTCAGGACCCCGCCTAAACCACAAATCTCAAATTTCTCTTTTCCGTGTTTCCCCTCTTCTCTAGTCACTACTTACTACTCACTATTCACCAGTAACGCTGCGCGTTACTTGCTGACCTTGGTGCTTTCAAGGGGTTTGCAGGCGCTCCGCCAATGATTGGCACGCCTAAAGCTAAGGTATAGGTGCCAAAGCGAGAGACGGCAAATGGTTCACAATCACAGGTCCGTAAAAGACCATAACCCCATTCACTCGCTTGGCGGTTTCAGTAAACGGTTGTCGTCCGCTGGATGGGGTTATGGCCCGTTTCAATCCGGCGGATGACAAGAGTCTTGAAAAACAGGGTTTTTCAAGACGAGGGTTTAGGGTTCAGGTATTTGTTTTGAAAACAAATATGATGCAAAAAACTTAATTAGAAAAAATTGGAGAATAAGAAATGATAAAGATCAACATAATGAAATTTTTGACGACTGTAGCGGTAGCCGGGCTTATGGTGTTTGGCGCGTTTGCTGCAGATGAGGGCAGCAATTTCGACTTCAGGCGCGGCTTCTCGGCCGTGGCGGCCAAAGCCACTCCTGCCGTGGTGTTCATACAAGTAGAGAAACAGGTGGCTATCGGCAATCAGCAGTTTTACTTTAACAACCCCTTTGATCTTTTCGGTGACGATTTCTCTGAAAGGTTCTTCGGTGCGCCCCCGAACCGCCAGAGGTTTCCTGATCGGCGCGCGCCCGCGCGCGGCCGAGCTCCGACATTAAAGCAGACCGGGCAGGGCTCCGGGTTCATCGTCAGCAAGGACGGTTATATTCTGACCAACACACACGTTGTGGGGGATGTGGACAAGATCACGGTCAGGCTGGCCAACGGAAGTGAGTTCCCGGCAAAGCGTATCGGCGCCGACCCGAAAACCGAGGTGGCCTTGATAAAAATTGAAGCAGATGACCTGCCGGTGCTGGAGATCGGCAATCCTGACGAGCTGCTCATCGGAGAGTGGGTGATCGCGATCGGCAATCCCTTCGGACTGAAGGAGACACTTACAGTGGGGGTGGTGAGTGCTAAAGGACGCAGTAATATCGGCATAACAGATTACGAGAACTTCATACAGACCGATGCGGCGATAAATCCCGGCAATTCGGGCGGACCGCTGCTCAACATCGACGGTGAGGTGGTCGGGATCAACACCGCCATATACAGTCGCAGCGGCGGATACATGGGCATCGGGTTTGCGGTGCCGATCGACATGGCCGTTAACATCAAGAACCAACTTGTCGCAAGTGGCAAGGTGACAAGGGGTTACATAGGCGTTATCCTCAACCCCGGCAATTTGACTGAAGAAATGGCCAAGTCATTCGGACGCGACGAGGTCGGGGGTGTGCTGATCGCCGATGTGCAGAAAGACGGCCCGGCCGACAAGGCCGGCATCAAGAGCGGCGACATCCTGATCGAGCTGAACAATAAAAAAATTGCGGATATAGTACAGTTCAGAAACGATGTGGCACGGATCATGCCTAATAAAAAGGCAGAACTGGTACTTTTCCGAGACGGGAAGACCCGCAAGGTTGTTGTGACGGTAGGGGAGTTTCCGGACGAAGAAGGAGCTGAGACGGGCGAGACCGGAGGTTCGGATAGTTCGGAGAAGTATGGTTTCATGATTCAGGAACTGACGCAGGATTTGGCGCGGAGGTTCGGGTATGAGGCAGAGCAGGGCGTGATCATATCCGAGGTTTTTCAGGGGTCAGCGGCAGAAGAGGCGGGATTGAGGCCGGGGATGCTGATCATGGAAGCCAACCGCTTGGAAGTGAGCAGTTTAAAACGATTTGAAGAGGCCATGAAGAAGGGCAAGGACGGTAGCCTGCTGTTGCGGGTCAAGACCGAGCGGGGCGCAGTGTTTGTCAATCTCAAGGCCAGCGATTAACCACACAACAAATTATATATAGACCACTCCTGTCATGCAGCACCCGGAGCCGGGTTAAACCGGCTCCGGGTTTTTTTGTGTGAATACGGATTGGTCATTGGTGCGAAAACGTGAAGTTCAACCATCGACTAAGGGAGCCGACTAAGCGTAACCGACAGTAGGCGCGCCTTTAGCGGGCCGGACGTTTTGGCAGGTGTATGCAGTTGTTGTGGAAGGCGTGCGCCGCCTCCATCCAGGCTTCCGACATGGTCGGGTGACAGTGGATGGTGTGGGCGATCGCGTCGACCGTCAACTCGTTGCGGATGGCCAGCGCGGCTTCGGCGATCAATTCCGTGGCGTGGCAGCCGATCACCTGTGCGCCCAGCAGTTGGCTGGTGGCGGGGTCGGCGATCAACTT
>CAZKZI010000116.1:0-10503 GCA_964557205.1 uncultured Lentisphaeraceae bacterium | reverse complement strand
TGGGGGAAAGGGGGAGGTGTGCCTGTTTTTGACCCCCTATGGGATGCTAGTGATTTTAATTCATAAGTTTTTATGCATAATCGTTTAAAACAGATCATCCGGCTGTTGCCGCACGCCCGCATGTTATGCATCGGCGACCTCATGTTAGACCGGTTCATCAGAGGCGTTGTAGAACGCATATCGCCGGAAACACCCGTGCCGGTATTGCGCTTTGCCGATGAAACCATCATGCCCGGAGGAGCCGGAAATGTCGCGGCCAATCTGTGCGCGCTGGGGTGCCCGGTATTGTTCCTCGGCGTGACCGGCCGGGATTCGGACGGCGAGGCGCTAGAAAACCTCTTGTCCGGCAGCGGCGTTTGCCACCACCTGTTGCATTCCGACAACTGGGTAACCACGGTCAAGACCCGTTTCGTGGCTGAAAACCATCACCTCTTGCGGTTCGACAAAGAATGCCGCGGACAAATATCCCAGCCTGAAGAGGCTTTCATACTTCAGAACCTGTCTGAAAGCATTGACGAATATGACGCGGTCTTGCTCTCCGACTACGCCAAGGGCTTGCTTGCGGAAGATATCACACGCAAGATCATCGACATCTGCCGCGCACACGGCAAGCCCGTCATGGTGGATCCGAAAGGCTCGGATTACAGCAAATATAAGGGCGCGTTCCTGATCAAACCCAACTGCAAAGAGCTGGAGGAGGTATTTCGTATCCGCCTCGACTCCAAAGCCCAAACGTTCATTCCCGAAACAGCCAAATATGCGGCCATGCTGGCTGAATCCATGGATATAGCGCATGTGGTGGTGACACTGGGCAACAAAGGCATGTTGCACGTCGACCACGGAGAGCCTGTCGGCTCTTACACTCATCTGCCTACTGTAGCCAAAGAAGTCTTCGACGTTTCCGGCGCTGGCGACACCTCTTTCGCGGCGCTAGGCGCAAGCATCGCCGTGCGGGCTACCGTCAATGAAGCCATTAGCGTGGCTAATATAGCCTCCGGTATTGTGGTCGGCAAGCTCGGCACCGCCACAGTGGATGTTGAGACTCTGCTGGACTACATGCGGCAACAGGACAACGCGAGGCAGGAACCGTCGGAAAAAATCTTTTCGTTAACCGAGGCTGCCGCTGCAATCACCCGCATCAAATCTGACGGCAAAAGCGTATGCCTGATCAACGGCTGCTTCGACTTGTTGCACCGCGGGCATCTGCATTCCCTTTTCCAAGCCAAAAGACTATGCGATTTTTTGGTGGTCGCCGTAAACTCCGATGCTTCGGTCAGGCGGCTGAAAGGCGAAAATCGCCCTCTGCAGGACGAGCGTACCCGTTGCGATGTCTTGGCCGCTCTGGAGTGCGTGGACATGGTGGTGGTGTTTGATGGAGATACCGCGTCCGGCGTGGTGGACGCCTTGCGGCCTGATGTGATCGCCAAAGAGGGCTACTCCCCCGAAAACTGGCCGGAAGCCCGACAGGTAATCCAGTACGGAGGCAAAGCCGTGACCTTGCAAAGGCTGGAAGGCTATTCCACAAGCACCTATTGCAAAAACTGACGGGCGACTGTCAGCCTGAAACCGAAATTATCTGAAAGACCACCAAAAATGGAAGAGAAGATCAAAAGCGAATTCAGCAAGCTTTCCGCGCTTTTTCTTGAACTGCAGAGTCTTGCGCCAGTTATACGACAGGCCGCAGAGACCTGCATACGGCGCCTGCGCGCAGGCAACAAGCTTATTTTCTGCGGCAACGGGGGTTCCGCCGCCGATGCCCAGCATCTCGCGGCCGAGATGATCGGACGATACAAGCTGGAACGGGCCGCGCTGCCGGCGATAGCCCTTACCGCCGACACTTCCGTGCTGACCGCCGTGGCTAACGATTATGGCTACGCGCTAACCTTCCGGCGGCAGATTGACGGCCTCGGAGCCGAGGGCGATGTCCTTTTCGCCATGTCAACCAGCGGCAACAGCCCGAATGTCGTTGAGGCGGTGGTCAGCGCCAAAGAAAAGGGCATCTTTACCGTGGGCCTGACCGGCAACAACGGCGGACGGCTGGCGACGCTCGCGGACATTGCGATACAAGTCCCCGCGCAGGCCGCCAACACGATCCAGGAACTGCATATAGCCGTCGGACATGTGATCTGTGACCTTATCGAATCAGAAACCTGCCATGAACAAAGCGCTCTTTCTTGATCGCGACGGCATTATCAATGTCGACCGCGGATATATTTATCGTTCCGAAGACTTCGAGTTCACGGAGGGCATATTCGACCTCTGCCGCCTGGCGAAAGACAAGGGGTACATTATTGTGGTTGTCACCAACCAGTCCGGTATTGAGCGCGGATTTTTTTCCACACAAGATTACGAGAGCCTAACCGCCCACATGCTGAAGGAGTTTGAGCGGAACGGCGTGACTATCGATGACGTTTTCGTTTGTCCTTTTCTGGAACACGCGGACCGCAAACCCGCTCCGGGCATGCTCATCAAGGCGCGCCGCAAACACGACATCGACATGTCGGCGTCTCTGATGGTCGGCGATAAACCCAGCGACATCGAGGCCGCGCGCGCCGCCGGAGTCGGCAAGCTGGCTCTGCTGAGCCACAAGCCGTCAAGCGACAGCTCTGTGCTGATTGTCAGGAACCTTAAAGAAGTCGAGGTTTTGTTATGATAGTGATCACCGGCGGAGCCGGTTTCATCGGCTCCAACATTCTGGAGGCGCTCAACCGCCGCGGCGAGTCTGACCTAGTCGTGATTGACTGGCTCGGCACGGAAAGCAAATGGCGCAACATCGCCAAGCGCGAGATACGCGACATCGTCCCGCCTGAACAAGTTCTGTCGTATCTGAGCAGCCACGCCGACCAGATCAGTGCCGTCATCCACATGGGGGCAGTCTCGTCAACCGTCGAAAGAGACGTCGATCTGATAATCAACTCCAACTTCCGTTTGAGTTGGAATCTGTACTGTTTCTGCCGCGACTTCCACAAACAGTTCATCTATGCATCCTCGGCAGCCACGTATGGCGACGGTGGCCAAGGCTTTGAGGATCACGGCGATCTGGAGTATCTGCGCAGTCTGCGTCCTTTGAACCCCTACGGCTGGAGCAAGGCCCTTTTTGATGTTAGGTTGGCCCGCGAGCGGGCCAATGACGGAAAAACTCCCCGGCAGTGCGTCGGCTTCAAGTTTTTCAACGTCTATGGGCCGAACGAATACCACAAGGGCGGCCAGAAGAGCGTAGTCGCGCACATCGCCCCCAGCGTCATGGCCGATAAGCCCGTGGAGCTTTTCCGTTCCTACCAGCCCGATTATCCGGACGGCGGGCAACTGCGCGACTTCGTGTGGGTCGGCGACTGCGCCGATGTCGTATGCTGGTTCCTCGACAACCCGCAGGTCAGCGGATTGTTCAACGTCGGGTCCGGCGAAGCGCGCTCGTTCTATGATCTGGCCAAAGCCACCTGGAACGCTTTCGGCAAGCCGGAGCAGATCAAATATAAAGAGATGCCCGAAGAGTTGAAAGACCGTTACCAGTACTATACCCGGGCGAATCTTGACAAACTGCGCCAGGCCGGATATGTCCGACCTATGACCTCTTTGGAAGACGGCATATCAATGTATGTCAAGAATCATCTGGCGCAGACCGAACCCTACCTGTAGACTGCGCGGATTAAAATGCGGGCGCGTTAGGCGTTGGTGGCGCCAGCAGCTTCCGCAGACGTTGCAGGTACCTGCCGTAGCGGCGCCTCAACTTCAGCCGGACGTAAGGTTTTATGTGCGACAGGCAAGGCACAAATTCCCTGCCGCGCGGCTCGAAATCCACAATCCGCAATCGGAAAGTGTCCGGGCCGATCCACTGCACCAACACGTTGGGCGGGTCATAGAAGCATACCAAATATTTGACCAGACGCCTGAAAAGCAGGCTGGTCTCATCAAAAAGCCTTTGCCGCAGCTCGTTGTCCGAGGCAGCCTCCATCTCGCGTATAACACGGCGCGCCGGGCTCCCGTCCGCATTCATGACCACGCTCTCCACAATACCCCAGCCACGTTCCGGTGAATAAATTTTTTCGACACGTTCAGGAAAAACCGCGAACAGGTCCGGCGGCAAACTTTCTATCAGCCGCTTGTGGTAGCCGGCTTCGTGGCAGTTGGTGTTAAGCCAAGGGATGAACCGCCCCAGCCAAATGTTCAGGCGGATGCTGGGTTTGGTCTTATGGTTGTACTCCGCTGGAGCCAAATAAAACTTCGCGCACAGCTCTTTGCCTGTCATTCGAAAACAACGTCTCCGATTGCCCTGCCCCATCGGCTCAAGCTCATCTACATTCAATTTGCCGTAAGCTTCATCACTGTCTAAACTCATGACGTGAATATAGCACCCCGGACTTCACTACTCAAGCTTGAAAAGAGCTGCTTGCAACTTTGTAATACAAGGGCAGCGACCGCACCTACAGCCATCTTAACTGCGGGCGTGCTCCAACATCTGCGGTTAACCAAAAATTACCAGCGGTGAACAATTAAGTCCCTGTTGTCAGGACGCGAACGCCATATTGAGCAGCTCACGAGCTTTGGCATCACGCAGTTTACGCCCTTCGCTACCCAGCACCACCACTATCACGCGACGCCCTTCGCGTTTGGCGGTGACTATAATCGACCAGCCGGCGGCTGCGGTATATCCGGTCTTAAACCCGTCGCACCCCGCAAGCCCTTCTTTTAAGAAAGGATTGTGCGTGCGCATGTCAAATGGCTTGTCGGTGCCAGCACGCAATTGACGATAGGTGGCCGAGGTGTATTTGAATATGTCAGGATGTTTGCAAAGCTCGCGGGCCAGAATCGCCATGTCGCGCGCGGTGGAGACATCGTGTTTCTGTCCGGCTGAAGGCGGCAGACCATGTACAGAAGCGAAGCGGGTGTTGGCCATGCCGAGCACACGCGCCCGGTCGTTCATCAGTTTGACAAAAGCCTCTTTTGATCCGGCTACGTGTTCGGCCAACGCTACCGCTGCGTCGTTTGCCGACTGTATGATCGCGGCATACAGCATTTCTTCAAGGCTGAAACTCTCGCGCGGATCCAGATATACCTGCGACCCGCCGGTCTTGGCCGCTGTCACAGACACGCCGACCATGTCGCTCAACTTGAGCTTTCCAGCGTCTATACGTTCCTGAACCAGCAGCAGAACCATCAGCTTGAGCGTACTGGCGGGATACCCCGGCACGTCAGGCCGCTCCTCGAAAATCGTCTTGCCGGTAACCGCGTCAATCACAACCGCGCCGATATAAGGGTCTTTAGAGATGCAGCCCCTTGGCTTCTGCGCCCCGGCCAGCAATGCCCCGCTCAAAACCAAACCAAAAACAACACTTTTTCTCATAAGTTTCATAACCCTTTTGATACTATTATTTATCTAATGAAGCTGCGCCTCAAACCGACAAGCCCACTGTCTTTTTTACCCTCGCCATTGCGTCCACTTGGTGGTCGCAATAACCTGTTTAAGACGGCTAATTGGCTTACGCCCAAAAAGCCGTCTTCACGCATAGTTGTGAAGTCCTGAAAAAAGTCTCGAAAGATTGATCCAGGTGAGTGTCAAAACTACGAAAAGCAGTCCCAACCACAATAGCACGGTTGTCGCCCTGTGCATACGCAAACCGTGCTTGAGCCGATAATGAAAATAGCCACCGTACATCAGCCATGTGGCCAACGACCACATCTCCTTAGGGTCGAAATGCCAATAATTCCCCCAGCATATCTTGCCCCACATCGCTCCCAGCAGAAGCCCGGCGGTCAAAAGCACGAAACCGGCTGCCGCTGTCTGCCGCACCGCCACATCGGCCGCGCGTAACGCGCCTCCTTCAACATCCTTGCGCAGCAGTGGCAGCGCCAGCAACGATGCCCGCGCCAGCATAACATATCCAGCCACATAACTGGCGACATGCGGTATGAACAGCGGGCACTGCAAAGCAGGAGGCAAACGCCGGACATCTTCGCTGAGGATAAACCCGGCTGGAAAGAGTATCACGATTCCCAACAAGGCGTCGCGCGTTTCAGTGTCGATCCCGTTTTTCCAGCGGCTCCATTGTGACAAAGGCCAGAGCGAAGCTGCCATACATAGAAAGAACTCGAAAAGATTCTGCATCGGAGGATGCCCCGTATGCAATCCGCGCCAGGTTAGCGAGGTCACGGCCGCCACAAAAGCTGCGGCCCAGAAACCGCGGCGCAGACTCTTTCGGTTGAACCGGTGCGCCACTAACGTCGCCAGAAAAAACAAGAGCGTAAGGTAGATAAGGCCGCCCTGCAGCGTCATCTTGAGAGTCATGCCTTATCCTCCAGCTCTTCCGGTTGTTTGATCCGGAAGACCCTGACATAGAAAAGCAGAACGCCGACGAACAAAAGCATGAACCCCGAATAAACCAGCGGCAACCCGGGATCGCGTATAAACTGCAAGACCGTGTAAACCACCGGACGCCGGAAACGGTCGACCGTGTTGCCCCAGCTCATCTGATAGATGTGATAGCCGCGCACATACAACGGCTGGTTGACCCGTATGTTCGCGACGTATGGCGCTTTGCCCGGCTCGGACACTGTAACCCGGCTGCGGTATTCGCGTATCGGCGCCATGCGACCGGCTTCACGGTCAAAGCCGTTCTGCTCATAATGCTCGATAAAAAACTTTTCGAGCTTGATAGAGAACGGCACCTTGCCGACAAAATTAGTCAGGTATGCCCCTGTCCATAACGCATCCGAAACGTCGCCGTCTATCAAGGCCATTGAACCCTTGGCGGGATTGTCAGGGGTTGCGCTCCTGTTCGCGTGTTGCCCCCAAAGCCATCCGGCCATCACGCAAACGCAACCTATGTGCAAAGCGGCCGAGTCTAAACGCCTGCGCCTGACCGCGCGCATCCCGCTGTACCCGATCAAAAATATCAGCACCGCAACAATCACCTGCATGCCAGGACCAGCCATAAATCCGGCGGCGTGTTCCGCACCTAAAAACGCCAAATACACGGAAAACAAAGCGCAAATCCAGCAGGTCCATGCCGCAGTGCCCATTCCCGTCAAAATGTCGATTAACTTTTTCAAACCTGTCTAACTGTGTCCACCTCAAGTTCAACCAGTAGGTCGTCGCGGCAGATATCCGCCTCGACGTTCAACAACGGCAAACTTTCCAACCCGTGCGCTTTCAGCCACCCCTGCCAGACCCGCAGAAAAGAAGCGTCCTTGAGGTACATGACCGCCCGCGTGGCATCCTGCCAACCCATGCCGCGTGAAAACAGGATAGCCTCGATAACGTCCATGGTGAGTTGTATCTGCTTTTCCACGTTACCAGTGTGAGCGGTAGCTCCGCCAGGCTCGATGCTGGCGCTTCCGGACACCATCAGCGTCCGGCTGTCCGGCGTGGCGATCTCCACGGCGCGGCTGAAAGAACTTCCGTACTGCAAGGCTGCGCATTGCAGCGGCGAAGGCACAGCCTCAATTTTCATGCCACTGCCAGGCTTGGGTTTTATCGCGATTGCACATGCGGTTATGGCCGAACCGCAAAGATTTGCGCTGCCTATGCCGGTGCTGGCCGGAACCAGCCCGTCATAAACACTCCGTGACCAGAAGAACGCGTCGCGCGCACGGTTGAAAGGATCATACCAGTCGAGAATGTCATCCATGTACAGCCATGTCCGCGCCACATCAGCGAAAGTCATGCCGGCATCGGTCAAGGCATCCTCCAGCGCCTCGAAAACCGCAGTGGTCTGCGACTCGCGGGAAGCGCTCATGTCTGGCGGCAGCACACCTGTAAGCAGGCAGTACTCGGCAAACCTGTCCGCATAGCAAACGCCGACCGTGCAATCATTACGCCTGATCAGACGCGTCTCGCAGCCTTCGGCCACAAACCTTTGATACACTGGAAACAAGCCACCGCTACCGCCGCAAAGCCAAAGCTGCGGCACCTCGGAACCTTTCGCGCCAACAGCCGCGCACCTCAACTGCTCGCGGCTGCCCCACCCGATCTGCGACAGCACAAGACCCCGTGGCATGGGCGGCACGCCTGCCACAATATCGAGTTCACCCATCTCGTGACGTCTGGTCACGCCCCCACTGTCAAAATCCCGCATCGCTTCCTCCCTCCGGGCAATCGCCCGCATTAAAATGACAAGAGATACTCTGCCAGCGCTTTGATCTCCTTGGTTTTTAAATCCTTTGTGTGGCCATGCCTATCATCCGGGTTACAGACCGTCAGCAGTTCTTCCATGCTCAAGGCCCGTCCGTCGTACAGATAAGAGGCCGTGCGCCATGTCTCGACCAGTGTCGGCGTGTCGAACTGGGTGCCTGCCTCATTTCCCACACCCAAGCCCAGATCGTATTTGCACAGATTCGTGAAAAGCTTCTCGCCGCTCGGTCCGGTTTTGTCTAGCGTATGGCACTCAGCGCAACCGGCAGACCGGAAAATCTTTTCGCCGACCTTGGCCGCTCTTGACAGCCCGCCCTTTACCAGATACGGGCTCGGCACAGGCTTCAGCGACATCACGTATTCGTCAACGCACAGAGCGTCCTCTTCTGGCCGCACGACAAACTGTATGTGAGTCATACCCTTGCGGTTGCAAGCCTGCATGTCCTGACGTATGCCGGTAACCATTGTAGGTGGTGTCAGGTGTGAAAAAAGCAAGCTTTTCGTCTGTTTGGGATTGCCTATCCCGTCGTTGAGCAGATCCCAATTGAGACCGTCGGCCCGACCGTCGGGATGGCAACTGGCACAGCTCTGCCAATGCTGGAAACACATTATGCCGTCATTAAACAGCATCTCGCCGCGTCGTGCGCGGTCCGCGGTCAAGTCAACCGGCTCGCCAAAAATCGTGTGTTCTGGCCTTAACACCGCGCCGGTCAAATCCAACGCCACCAAAGTGTCCGCGAAATACAATACCCCATACACTGTCGAACCTGCCGCCGCCACCCCCCGCGGGCCATCACCGTCAAGTTTGACGCGGCGGCGCAATCCCACCAGAAACGAAAGGTCGTTGGGCACGTCAGAGCCGGACTTCGTGACCTCCGTCACCTTCTCGCCTTTGGCGGCCCGCTCCAGCCGGTCATGCAACGCGCCACGGTCGATCACACTGATCTCGCGCGTTCCCGCGTGCGCCACGACAAGATGCTTGCCGTCCGCCGTGACCGCCACGCCCCACGGGTTGGACGCCCCCAGATCCACGTCATCCAGCAACACCGTGTTGACATACGTGCCGGTCTCGCCGTCAAACACGCTCAGCCCGGCCGTGTTCATCCAACCGCGTTCAAGCTGGGTGGTCGGCAACTGATGCCGACCGAAGGTGTGCGTAACATAAACACGCTGGCCGTCCGGAGCGGCACAAATGCCGCGCACTCCGGTGGAGCCGTTCGGCAGCGGCACATGGCCGACAAGTTTGAAAGACCCGGTCTCTATCACCGAAACCGCGGCGGAAACAACCTCGTCGGTAGCCCGGCAGTTCGGCAGGTGGTTTGCCACAAACAGCAGCCTGCCGCCGGCGCCCAAGGCCGCCGCGTACGGCTCGCGCGAAACATCCAGCACACCGGTCACCCGCAGACGGCGCCCCACGTCCACAGCCATCACCGTGTTGTCAAAACGGTTCAGCACATAAACCGTCTTGCCGTCAGAACTAACCACCGGCGACATGGGAGTGTGCCCGACTGACACCTTCGCCAAAACCTTGCCGTCCGGGTCAAATTTTAGCAGTTCCCCGCCGACCTCTCCCGCTGTCACGAAAACTGTCCCGTCCCGCGCTACCGCCACGCCGGAAGGGTTGCCTTTCAACGCCCATTCAGCGCTGACCTGCCTTTTGATTACATCAAAAAGTAAAATCTTGCCTGCCGTCGCGGCAGTCACATACAACGTCTTGCCATCAGGCGCCACAGCCAGATATTCCGGTGAAAGATAGGAACGTGCATGTCCGTAAAACGCCATTACAACCAGCGACACACAAACCGACAAATGAATTATTCTTTGCCTGACTGAAACGCCCTTCATATTCTCCTTCCCACCGCCTGAGCCACCGCCCGCAACTCGCTGACGGCCTTAAAAAACATCTCTGGCATCAAACTCTGTTCTCCGTCGCACATTGCCTGTTCCGGGTGCGCGTGAACCTCCAGCATCACGCCGTCCGCCGCGCAGAATGGCGGCACCGGCTTCCTTGACGGCTAAGGCTGTCTCCAGCATCTGCCCGCGGCTTTCAATAGTGCAGGGTTCGGCGCTTACAATCAATTCATCGCCGCCAAATGATACCCCGCAGACATTGACCCGCGTTTCCCCCTCAACACTATGTTTTTCAAAAATCATTTCGTCGTAATTATGGTTTAAGTCATCGCCGGATAGCTTGGCGCAGGTTGTTCATTCCCCCACAATGCCCCCTGTCGCCAAACCAGACAATATCCACTTGTTAGTTATTATTTTATCTTAAATAATTGCTTCAAAGCAAGTTGCTATTGCATATTCCCTTGCCCCCCGGGTTGCGTCACAATTAATGACACCGAAAATATTTTGCAGATAAAAATTGAAGT
>CAZKZI010000115.1:0-10818 GCA_964557205.1 uncultured Lentisphaeraceae bacterium | reverse complement strand
CATGAACCATACAGTAGAGACGTTTGCAAACTGATCTAATATTAGGAGTATAAATAAATTCGCCGCTTTTCGATACATGGGGTGGGGGTAGACAAAAGGCGGCCTTTCTGCCATCCTGCAACGTATTTTTTGGCAAGGCACTGTGTCTGGCCTGAAGACGCGAGGGAGGGGAAGGCTGCGTGTGCCCGAGTGTGTTTGGCAAGAGCCTTGCAAGAGGATTGTTTCAATGTTTAAGAGGCACATGCTTGTTGTCGCGGCTTTTATTCTCACCGGCGATCTTTTGGCCCAGGTTCCTCTGGCTCGGAACGGGCAGCCGGTCGCTGAGATCGTGCTGTCGGCGGACGCGCCTCCGCCGATGCGCTACGCCG
Source organism: uncultured Lentisphaeraceae bacterium (assembly GCA_964557205.1). Taxonomy (GTDB): domain Bacteria; phylum Verrucomicrobiota; class Kiritimatiellia; order RFP12; family UBA1067; genus JAQVQN01. The sequence continues at coordinate 10,450 of CAZKZI010000115.1, read as the reverse complement.
CGGAGGAACTCCAGCTTCATGTGGAGCTGATCTCGGGCGCGAAGCTGCCCATCCTTCAGGCACCGGGCACCGCCACCCACCGCATTGTGCTGGCGGTCGCCCCCGTCGGCTACGAGGACGACGTGCGGCGCATCGGCGCCACGGACGGCTACGCCGTGCGGACGCGCGGCAACACCGTGACCGTCTTGGGTGCCATCCCCAAGGGTGTGCTCAACGGCGTCTACAAGCTGCTCACTCGCAACAGCGACCTCATCTGGGCGCGTCCCGACCCCGAGTTCGGGACGCTCTTCACAAAAAACCCTGACTTCGCTTTAACGCAGACTGACTGGATCGATATTCCTGTCTATATCCTGCGCGGCTGGCAGATGGGGGGCAAGGGTGAGCGGGATGCCAGCGTCTGGCAGATCCGCCAAGGCAGCAACTGGACTGCGGCGAATATGAGCAAGGGCGAGGAGAGTGCCCGTTTCGGCACTGTCCTTGAATATGGCGGGGGCCATAATCTGACAGGCCTCTATATCACGGGTGCCAAGTATTTCAAGGATCACCCTGACTATTTCCCGTTCTTTAATGGTGCCCGTCAAGACCCGCGCGCGCACAAATATCGGACCCAGCTCTGTTTCTCGAACACCGAGATGACCGCCGCCTTTATTCGTGAACTGGACGCGCGGATCGCCCAAGCGCCGGACTACGACACCTACCGCATCATGATCGAGGATGTCTGGCAAATGTGCGAGTGCCCGGAGTGCGTCAAGCCCCTCGTGCTTGAGGACGGCACAACCGTCGAATTCAAAGATGAGGATTTCCGCTCGACTCAGTTCTTCCTCTGGCTGAACACGATCGCCCGCCATTTTCAGAAGAACTGGCCGGGCAAACGCATCCTCACGTTCGCTTACTTCTTCACGGAGATCCCGCCCCGGATCAAGATCGAGCCCAACATCAGCATCTCGTTCTGCCCGATCCAGAAGGATTCCAAGAAACGTATCGACGAGCCCGGCAATGAGCAAACCCTTGAGCGTTTCCACAAATGGATCGCGAACACGCCGGAAATCACCTGGCGCGAATACTTCGGCCTTTGCGCCCCGTTCCCGCGACCCATAGATGCCGTCGCCTTGTATGACTGGAGCTATGTCAACCGGCACGGGGTCAAGCGCACCTACAGCGAAATGCGCAGCGATGCGTTCATCGGCGGAAAAGAAGAGGTGCGATCCTGGGACGTCAACGCCCCCTATTTTTGGGTGATTGCCAATGCCGCCTGGAACCCTGCCCGAGACGTGGAAAGCCTCCGCAATGAATTCTTCACGCGCGTGTACGGGCCGGCGGCCTCCGATGTCAAGGCGTTCTACACGCTCATCGAAAAGAGTTTTTTCACGACGCCCGGCATTTCGCGCTACAACGACCGCGCTGCCCTCAACTGGCGGCAGTCAGTCGTGAACGCCGGCTTGGTCGACGACTGCCGGGCTGCGCTCGACCGGGCTGCGGCCAAGGGCTTGGACGGCAAGCGCGGCGCCATGCTCGCCGCGCTCCGCACCGTCTTCGACTTCTACATTGGGCTGCTCAAGAACAGTTCCGTCAGTGCCTCACGCGCCACGACGCCACCGGCTCTCGATCCCCTATTCGCGTCCGGCGACTGGGCGAAGGCTAAGCCGGCAAAGATGTTTTTTGTCAGCAACAGAGAATCGCTCTACCCGCAACGGACCGAGCTGCGTGTGCTTTACGATGAGAGAAACCTCTACTTCGGCATCCGTTGCAGCCATCCCGATCCGAAGCGGATGGAATATTGGCGGGACCCCGGGGCGGATAATCGGTTTCTTAAATGTGAGCATTTCGAGATATTCCTGCGCGGCGGCTGGGATGCGGCAAAACCTTTCGTCCAGATGGCTGTCGACCCTGCGGGCAACCGCTATTCCGGCGTCCGCTCCAACCGCAAGTGGAGCGCACAGGCTCAGGTTACGGATGACGGCTGGAGCGCCCTCGTCACAGTCGCCTGGGCGGATCTGAAGCTTGATCCCGCAAAAACGTCAAAGCTTCAAGGAGCCTTTATCCGCCAATATTTGCCGCCCACCCGGCTGGGCATCAGTCCGTCAACCTACGCGGCGCTCTTCGACACCATGCGGCACAACGAGCATGGTTTTTGCGACATCGTGCTGGACGGTGAGTGACACAAGGCACTAAACGGTGTCATTTCTTCGCGCTATAAAATGGTTCCGGAACCTGTTGTGGCGGAGTCGATCCAGTTTCGGTCAGGCTGCACACCCCCGCCATTTCCGCGATGCAGCGGGAGCGCACCTTTTTTAGTGTGTCACTTCATTGAATCCCGGCCGGTTCTGTGTTATCTTATTCATTCTATTTGGGATAATAAGATGAAATGCGAACTTTGCCATAAGGCTGATGCTGCGACCGCCATCCATAAAGAGGTGGACGGCGAGACACAAGAGCTTTTCGTGTGCCGTGAATGCGCGGCGGCAGCAGCCGGTGCCGGTAAGAACGCTGGCGGCACGCGGCCAGCAGCCGCGGCCGAGGGGGGGGGCATGCCGCCTTTACCGCTGATGGGTATGATCCTTGACGCGGCTTTCGAGATTGTCGGGCGGGCGATGAGCATGTCGGATCAGGCTTGTCCGGCATGTGGAATCACGCGTAACGAGTACCGTAAGCGTTCGCGCCTCGGTTGCCCTGCGTGTTACGAGGCTTTTGCCAAAGAGCTGGACACCGCGATTTTCGACCTTCACCGTTCGCAGCGGCATGTCGGTAAAATGCCGCGGCAGGCGAAGGATGATATGCGGCGCAGGAACATTGAGGAGGCGTTGGCGGAGGCGGTAAGGGCGCAGCATTATGAGGAGGCAATCGAACTGCGCGATCGCTTGCGGCAGTTGGACGCGGAAAAGGATTGCGAGAGGGACGAGACCGCATGATATTGGATGTTGACCAAAGTTTAGCACCTAAGCGCAACCGGAATCTTCCGGCTGATGATATCGCGATGAGCTGCCGGGTGCGGCTGGCTCGCAACCTGAAGGGCGAGCGTTTTCCGGATTGGGCTACCGAGGCTGATCGGGCGCGCGTCTTTACACAAGTGCGTAACGCTTTGCGTGTTGAGAAACCGCAAGCGCGTGCGGCTTTGATAGACGGGCTTGACGAACAGGAGCGCAATGTTTTGTGCGAATCGCATTTGATCAGCAAGGAACTGCTGGGACGTCCGATCGGCGGCGGTGTGGCTTTCGAAGCTGACAAGTCATATTGTGTGATGATCAACGAGGAAGACCATTTGCGCATTCAGGGGTTCGCGATTGGCCTGGATATGCAAAAGGCTTGGCGCACGGCTGACGAACTGGACACGAGGTTGGAAAAATATCTGGAATATGCCTGGTCAGCTCGGCTCGGATATCTCACGGCGTGTCCGAGCAACGTGGGTACAGGTTTACGGGCCGGCGCCATGTTGCATCTGATGGGTTTGCGGTTGCTGGGTGAGATCGATCCGGTCATACGCGGGTTAGAGCGGATGCGTCTCTTGGTGCGTGGGGTTTGCGGCGAAGGGTCGGAAGCCGCAGGGCAGATTTACCAGATTTCGAATATGGACACGCTGGGTGTGGACGAGGCTTCGATAGTCAGCCGCGTTCAGCGCATCTCTTTTGAGGTGGTACGCCAGGAGCACAACGCGCGTGTTCGGTTGATCCAGGATTCGCCGTTGGTGCTGGTAGATTGCTTGGCGCGTTCGCTGAGCGTGCTTCAGAACGCACGGCTGCTGTCCACGTCGGAGGCGCTCGAGTTTTTGTCGGCCATACGGCTGGGCGCCGCTCTGAAACTCTGCACACGGATGAGTGTTGCGAATGTTGACGATTTGATTTTGGTGATGCAACCCGGGCATTTGCAGAAATGCCAGGGTGCTGCGATGACTTCTGATGAGCGTGATGAGCAAAGGGCTGTTTTTTTGCGGCGGCAGATGACCGGAGTCCGGCTGAAATGCAGGATGGTCGAGGCCGGGGTTGCTAAGCTTCATTAGTAAAAAAGGGTTTAAAGAATGAATTTCATGGTGAATTTCACGGAACGGGCGCAACGTGCTGCACAGTTGGCCGCCCGTGAAGCGGAGCGCTTCAACCATCCATACATCGGCACGGAGCACCTGTTGCTGGGACTGGTCGCCTTGGGCGAGGGCGTGGCGGTGGAGGTGCTTGAAGACATGAATGTAGAGTTGGACGATGTGCGGATCGCGGTTGAGCGGTTGGTGGGGTTCGGCGGCGAGACCAAAACCAAGGGAGAGTTGCCGTACACGCCTCGATCTAAGAAGGTCCTACATCTGGCGGTGGCCGAGGCGCACGCGATGAGCCAGCCGCTGGCGGGCACGGAGCACCTGTTGTTGGCTCTGTTGCGTGAAGGCGAGGGAGTTGCCGCTCAGGTTCTGCAGTCGCTGAATGTTGGTTTCAACGAGGTTATGGAAGGCATTCGCCGGTATCTAGAAGGAGACGGCGGTGTTGACGAGGAGTTCGGGGCGGGTTCCGAGGCAGGAACCACGGATCAGATAGCGTCTGCGGAAGGCTCGGGATCCCGTAAACACGGTGGCGGTGCGGCGTTGCCTGGCGGCGCGGCCCCGAAAGCCGCGAAGGAACGTTCCAAGACTCCGGCGCTTAACGCCTTTGGACGAGACTTGACGGAACTTGCGAAGAAAGGCGATCTCGATCCGGTGGTGGGGCGGGCCAGTGAGATAGAGCGTGTGATACAGATCCTTTGCCGGAGGTCTAAGAATAACGCGGCGCTGCTGGGCGAGGCGGGTGTGGGAAAAACCGCCGTAGTGGAGGGGCTGGCCCAGGCGATCGTCATGGGCAATGTGCCCGAGCGCATGCGTGACAAGCGTGTTGTTGCGCTGGATATGGCGTTGCTGGTGGCCGGCACGAAATACCGCGGCCAGTTTGAAGAGCGCATCAAAGCCGTGGTGGACGAAATTCGGCGTGAGAAGAACATCGTGCTGTTTCTGGATGAATTGCACACGATAGTCGGTGCCGGCGGAGCCGAAGGCGCGATGGACGCGGCCAATATCATCAAGCCGGCTCTGGCGCGTGGCGAGTTGCAGTGCATAGGTGCCACCACTTTGAACGAGTACCGTCTGCGAATCGAGAAAGACGCGGCGCTGGAGCGCCGTTTCCAGACCGTGCGGATTGACGAGCCTTCGGTCGCGGAGACGATAACGATTCTGAAGGGTATCTCGCCGCGCTATGAGGCTCATCACAATGTCCTTTATGATCTGGCCGCGCTGGAGTCGGCTGTAAAGCTGACGGCTCGTTATCAATCCGGAAGGCAGTTGCCCGACAAGGCGATCGACGCCATTGACGAATCGGGGGCGCGCATCAGGATGCGGGCGGCGGTGCGTCCGCTGGACTTGCGTGAACACGAGCGGCGGATAATTGAGATCGGACAGAAAAAGAATGTCGCGATCCGTGATCAGCATTTCGAAGAGGCAGCGGCTTTGCGGGACGAGGAGCGCAAAGCCAAGGATGAATTGGAGAGTGTCGTCGCAACCTGGAAGGCTGAGCACACGGAAAAAGCCTTGCCGGTCACTGCTGATGATGTGGCAGAGACGGTTGCCCACATCACTGGAGTGCCGATCAAGCGTATGAACGAGACTGAGCTGGCGCGGATGCTTAACATCGAACAGGAATTGCGCGAGTCGGTCGTGGGGCAGGAACCGGCGATAGAGGCGGTCGCGCGCGCTTTGCGGCGCTCGCGCGCTGACCTGAAGGATCCCAAGCGGCCGATCGGCTCGTTCATCTTTTTGGGACCGACCGGAGTCGGCAAGACCCTGTTGGCCAAAATTCTGGCGCAGAAGATGTTCGGTGACGATAAGGCCCTGATACAGATTGACATGTCTGAATACATGGAGAAGTTCACGGTTTCACGGCTGGTGGGATCGCCGCCCGGTTATGTCGGGCATGAGGAGGGTGGGCAGCTCACCGAAAGGGTACGCAGGCGGCCATACAGTGTGGTGCTGTTCGACGAGGTCGAGAAGGCTCATCCGGATGTAATGAACATGTTGTTGCAGATATTGGAAGAGGGGCGTCTGACCGATAGCCTCGGAAGGCATATCGATTTTCGCAACACGGTGGTGGTTCTGACCTCTAATCTTGGGTATGACCACGAGCGTCAGGGACAGGGGTTGGGCTTTGCGCGCGAGACTTCGAAGGAGGATTACACGCGGTTGCAGGAACGCATGATGAATGCCGCTAAGCAGGTTTTTAAGCCGGAACTGCTTAACCGTTTTGATGAGGTCATAGTTTTCAAGAAGATCAGCAAGCCAGATGTGGTCAAGATACTCGATCTGGAGCTTGCGGTAGTGCGTGAGCGTCTTGCAGAAAAGTCGATCGCTTTGGAACTTACGGATGATGCAGTTGATATGCTGGTGAGCAAGGGGTATGACCCTGCTCGCGGGGCTAGGCCGTTACGGCGCACAGTTGAGCGTTGCCTCGAAGATCCTCTGGCCGAAGAGCTATTGAGGGGGATGCTGACTCAAGGTGTGGTTGAGGTCGGAGTTGCGGGGGACAAGCAAAGCTTGAGTTTCAAGATGAAGGGCGAGCTGTCTCTGCGAACAGACTCGCAATCCGATCAGGCAAAAGCGCCTGCTGAGGTTAAAAAAATCCGGAAAACACGGCCAGTCCGTAAGCCCAAAACCAAGCGATCCGCTAAAACGGATACAAAAAAGGCTAAAGGTAAGGGAAAATAGCGGTAGGTGCCGTGTAGCTGATTGCTGATTTGTGCAAGTGCCTTATCTTGAGATATAATTATGGCCGAAAAACGGAAAAAGGTGGTCGATCCGCGACCAGACTGGGACACGTATTTCATGGAGATAGCCGAGGTTACCGCCACGCGCGGCAACTGTCTGCGGCGCAAGGTCGCGGCGGTCGTCGTTGCAGACAACCGGATCATCTCTACCGGATACAACGGCACTCCGCGCGGTGTCACAAACTGTTTCGAAGGCGGCTGCGCACGCTGCGCCGGCACGGCGCCTTCCGGCTCCAGTCTGGAAGAGTGCATCTGCGTCCACGCCGAGCAGAACGCCATCTGCCAGGCGGCGTATTATGGAATACGTCTGGCTGGAGCGACAATTTATGTGACAATCAGTCCGTGCCTGACGTGCGCTAAAATGATAATCAACGCGGGTATTAAAGAGGTGGTTTACGGCGGCGACTACGCGTTTACCGCACAGGCTGAAAGCCTGTTGAAAGAGGCGGGCGTGAAGTGCCGCCGCTATGTGCCGAAGAAATGAAGTAAGGCGCTAACGCAGGACTGTCGCGCCCAGCGCAATAAGAAGAATGCCGAGCAGGGCATGTGCCGCGCCCGCCAGCCGGAAGACCGTCATGTGCCGGTTGAGCCAGTCTATGACTTGCCGCATTTTCCAGGGGTACAGCAAAAAAATCATGCCCTTGACGATACACAGATAAGCCAGCGTCACCAGCACAAGCCGCCACGGCGATGAGTGAACGCGCGCTACGTGCAGCAGTTCATAGGGAAACAGGGTGAGGATGGCGCCGATGGCGCGGTAGGTCAGGAGATTGTCGAGCCATATCCATGTCAGCGGGATGCAGGCCAAGATGGCAAAAGGTATGTACTTCTGGAAAGGCATCAGCAGGTCCAGCCCCATGGTCATCAGCGCTACGCCGGACCATATCCAGGCGATGGCGCTAAGGATGTAGCCCGCCGCTTTGTTTCTGGGCAGGGCCTTGTAAATGGCGGCCAAGCGTGCGGGTGCCGCCGTGATTGAAATCCCCAAAAGCAGGCAGATGATTCCCAGCAGATAGCTCCAGCAATGAAGAGACATAAAATACTCCGTGAAATAACAAACACCATTAAATCAAATCGGAGGCGTGAAATAAAGGCGTTTCGACAACGAGCGTGGGTGCGGGCGCGATTAAACAAAGTTGAATCGCACTCCGAGTCGCGCCGGTTGAAATACGGTTGTTGACTCTTGGCGGGAGGTTTTGATATCTTGGCAAGGTTTTTGTGCCTGAGCGGCTAAGCGGTGTCCAGTGTTGGACGCGTCTGGCCGGAGGCTTTGAGAGGGGGTGACAAGCGTGATTCAACTCCGATTGAAAAAGGGCGAGTCTGTAGAGCGTGCGCTCAAGCGCCTGAAGAAGATCATGGACAAGGAAGGTCTGCTTAAGCAGCTCCGCAATAACCGGTATTACGAGAAACCGTGTGAAAAGGCCCGCCGCAAGTCGGCACGCGCCCGTATCCGGAAAAACTCCCGCCGCGGCATGCGCGAGATGATGTGATCTTACGGGATACCATTTAGATACAGAAAGGCTCCGCGTTTGCACGCGGAGTCTTTACGTTTTTATGGGAGGCACTTGAGCCTCTTGTACAACCTTCGCAAGCGACTGATGCTCAAGTGTGGTTAAGCAGATTCATTTGCCGAGCAGACGGCGCAGATTCTGCAGGCTTTGGCGTGTTGCCTCGTTGTTGTCACCATCTTTGGCGTTTTGCTCTTGGGCTGCCCGTGCGGCGTTCAGCATCTCTGGGGTGAGGGTCATACCTCTGCCCTGTTGCGGTTTGCCGCCGCCGAAAAGATTGCTCATGATCACCTCCTGCATGTTGGCGGCCTTGGTGTAATTCCGCGGTATGGCAAATAGTCTCTCGGGCGGCGCAGTGAAATTGTAATTTTTGAAAAGCACGGTGGATGTGATGGTCTGTGGGGGCTGGCCGTCTTCCATTTTCATAGTCATTTTGGAGGTCATCTTGACCGGCATGTTCTTTTGCGTGGGCGAAAGCAACATGTCGATAACCTGGGTGCCTTCTTTGTCGGTGTTTATGGTCAAGCGACGTTTTTTACAGGTGACGCCTTCAAATACTTCTGTGCCTGTTTCTTCAATCCGGCACGCGTCTTTTGCCATCTGAGCCCCGGACTGGGTCTCGGAGTCTTCCACGCAATATTTCTTGTGATCCGGAAAAACAGAATATGTGACTCTCCCGCCGTTCTCCGGCAGTTCCAGCGCTACCATTTTGAGGTTCATTATCGGCATGGTCATGTCAGTGCGGGTCTTGTCTTTAAGCCGGTAAATTTTGGCGGGGATAGACATGCCCATGGCTTGTGCCTCCATTTCGACGGAGTATTCGGACTGCAAGCCCAGCTCTTTCTCGAACTGCATCCAAATCTGCTTTATCTCGTGTTGTTTCTTGCCGGGGTTCTGGGCAGGCATAACTGTGGCGGTCATAACCATGGCGATAACGAGCAGTGTCTTGAACCAATATGATGTCGTCTGCATTCTGTTTCCTTGTTAATGGATGATGCTTTTAGAACCTTTTGCAAAACCTCTGGCCCTACATGGTAGACGTGGCGTCTCGCCGCGTTCTTGCGAGGCGGGACGCCTCGTCTACTATTTGATACGCCGCCATTGAAGGGGTTTTACAAGTTGCTCATATTATAGACGCATTGAGCTTTGGCCTGCAATCTCACAAATCATTGGGTGCGCTTCAATTATTGTGAATCACCCCCCAGATCATTCGTCGTGAGTTTTGTTTCCGTGCCAAGCGCTGGCTGCCGGTGCCGTGACCTGTCCGGACGCGAGGCGTTGGCGCACAGCTTCGAAGAGCATGATGGTGGTGGCGGCGGAGACATTCAGGGAGTCGGCCAATCCCAGCATCGGAATGCGAACGCGCAGGTCGGCGGCATCCATCCATTTTGCGGTGAGGCCATACTGTTCAGAGCCTACCGCGATCGCGACATTGCCGGTAAGGTCGGATTCGCAGTGCAGTCTGTCCGCGTGGGGCGTGGCAGCCAGGATGCGGAAGGCGCGCTCCCGCAGGAATTCGATGGCCGCCGCGCTGTCGGCCTCTACGACCGGCATAGAGAAAAGCGTGCCGGTGGAAGCGCGCACCACATTCGGGTTGTGGATGTCGGTGCAACGGTCGCATACGATCACGGCATGCGCGCCCGCAGCGTCGGCCGAGCGCAGGATGGTGCCGAGGTTGCCAGGCTTCTCGATGGCTTCGGTGACTACCAGCAGACACTTTTCCGGCAGTTTAAGGTCAGAGAGTTTTAGAGTGAGCTGTGGTCCGACGATCAAGAGACCTTCGGGACGTTCACGGTAGGCGATTTTTTTGAAGACCGGAACCGTGCAAGCGAAGAGTTCCGCGCCTAGGTCGCGGCATCTGCTGACGATCTCAGGTTCGTTGAGATTTTTCAGGTAAAGCCCATCGCAATAAAAGAGAGCCTGCGGGCGATAGCCTTTGTCCAACGCTCTGAGGCATTCGCGATAGCCTTCAACCAGCATCTGGCCGTTCTCGTCGCGGTGCGAGCGCTGCCTCAGCTTGACCACATGTTTGATGCGTGGGTTGGATAATGACTCGATACATGTCTCTGGCATGTGTATAACTTAGCAAAATTGAGGCGGTAGCGCTACGGCATACGGGCGGTAGCGCTACGGCATACGGGCGATGCGCACGAGCTCGTTTTCTCGCTAAAGCGAGATGG
>CAZKZI010000114.1:0-10855 GCA_964557205.1 uncultured Lentisphaeraceae bacterium | reverse complement strand
CGTCCGTCGGAAGGAACAACAGAGGTACAATGTTCACCATGTTTATGATAAGTGCTCTGCCTTTAAAGAAATAATTTTTCACCTTCATCCTTTTTGTTTTCATATCATTGGCATCCCGTAGGATGCAGGAGTTTAGGTTTATACAAAAGTAACGCTTTTGATGCGCAAAACAAGCAATTGCGCCTTTTTACATAAAATGCCGTTTGCTTATGGAAACATACGCGCCAGTTGCATTTAACCTAATAGCCTACAGCCTAAAATGCTAACAACCTGACGTCCTACGGGACGCTACTGTTTATCTTTCTATTATACTACAGAGGGGAGTGTCAAGCTCCATCCGCAAGAAAAGCATCTGTCAGAACAAGACTCCTAATTGCTGTTGATGGGTGTTTGTCTTCTGTCGTGCAATATCATTGTCTCAAAGTTATCAGTTGTCGTATGCGTATAGACCCGTAAACAAACGAGAGGCTGACATGTTGAATCTGGAAAAGCTCCGGTCGATGTGCGTGGAACATGCCGAGACTGATCTTGGCGATCCTGTTGTTTCGCACAACCGGCCTGGCCGCGGAGGGTTTTGCGTTCGAAGCGCGTTTGAAACAGGGCTTGACATCGCCAGCCCAATTCCGCTACATTGCAAATATGAAAGTGTGCCTTCAGACTGGTTTTCAGCGGACAGGTGTCCGTGCCGCCTGAAAAGCGATTTCTTATCAACAATTATAGGCTGCGGGAGGTAGAGGCGATGAACACACATCTTATGATCCGCATGATTCTGGCCGCTGGGTTGACCCAGCTAGCCGTTGCTGGTACGCATTTTGTCGTTCCGCCCGAGACTCCGGACGTGACACCCACGCATCCTTACGATAGTTGGGAAACCGCCGGAACCGATCTGAATGTTGTGGTGGCTGCCGCGCTGGACGGCAGCGCACCGCGTACGGTCAATGTGGCGGACGGGATTTATTATCTGACCAACCAGGTGAACGTCACTCAGGCGCTAACGCTTCAGAGTGTCAATGGGCGCGATGTCACGGTGGTGGACGGGAACAACACGGTCGCCAAGGCCGTCACCAACCGGTGTTTCTATCTCGCCGCCAACGACATTCTGCTGGAGGGCTTCACCATTCGCAATGGCTACTTTTTCGGTGAGGATGGCGGGGGCGGCGTGTATTGCGCTTACGACTTCAATATTTCTGTGATCGACTGCCGCATCATTAATTGTGTCGCTACGAATGGAAATGACAAATATGCTTGCGGAGGCGGCGTGTGCGTAGGGAACCAAACGGTTTTGAGTCGCTGCGAAGTCATCGGCAACAACAATTATGGCGCGTATGGTGGGGGCGTGTATGCAGGGGGCTACGTGGTGGGTTGCACCATCGCCAGCAATACCGTGCATTACGCCTACAACAGCGAGGGGGGTGGGACGGCCGAGGCCAATGGCGGCGGCGTCATGCTGTCGTCAGGTGTCATCAGCAACTGTACCATTTTCGGCAACTCCGCAGTGCGGGCGATCGGCAGCACGTCCGGCAGATATGGCGGCGGCGTGAGAATCAGTTCCGGCGGGAAAATGTTTAATTCGCTTATCCATCGCAATACGGCTTACCGAGGCAGCGGGATATATGTGAGGGATCTTACATTCATTCAGAATTGCACGGTCGCGGACAACACGTCGTATGGACTATACATCCCATCGCAAGCGAATATAACCAATTGGCTGGTGAACGTCATTTGCCCGTCGAGTTCAGCTGGCGATCTTACGTTGAATGCAACCGGCTTTAATATTGTCGATTCTTGCTGCGTGCCCTCCACCAACTTCACCGTGGCGGGATTGTTTGTCAACAACACGCAGAGCGATCCGCAGTTCGAGAACAGTGGTGACGCCAATTACCGCTTGGCAAAAGGGTCGCCCTGCATCGATGCGGGCACGAATGCGGTGTGGATGGCGGACGCGGTGGATCTGGACGGTAATCGACGGATCGATGCCTATTCCCTCATCGTTGACATGGGGTGCTACGAATATTCGCCGATGCGCGGAACCCAGATACTGGTGAGGTGAAAATGCCGTTAACGACCACGATCAAATGGGCGCTGGTGCTGATGGCGGCGGCCGGAACCGCGGCCATCCTTTCCGGCTGTGGCTTGACGCGTCCGCGGGGTAAGTCCGGTCCGGCTCCGAACGGTAGCCTGGAGCTTGCGCACAACGGTAAAACCGAATACATCATCGTGCAGAGCACGCATGCCACCCCGGCCGAACACTTCGCGGCGCAGGATTTGCGCGCGTTTCTGAAAAAGGCGACGGGGGCGGAATTCGCCATCGTGCCGGAGACGAACCGTCCCTTGCCGGCCAAGGCGATATATGTCGGGTGGACCGCATATGCCGCGCAATGCGTTCCGCTGGCTTCTCTGGGTGAGGAGGAGTGGGTTGTTCAAACCAGAGGATGTAATCTGGTTCTGACGGGAGGCCGTCCGCGGGGGACGCTCTACGCCGTCTACGAGTTTCTGGAACAGCAGGTCGGCTGCCGCTGGCTCGATGAAGTCACGGAAATCGTGCCCGCAAAACCGGATCTCAAGCTGGAGCCGCTCGATGTTCGGGGGAAGCCCGCTTTCTGGGACCGCAAGATCTACACGAGCACCGAGGGTCCTTTGACCGATCTGTTTAATGTGCGGAACAAGGATACGCGTCAAACAGGCGCGAAATACGGATATGGCGTCCATTACGGATCGCCGAGCGAGACGCATACGCTGCATTATTATGCCAAAGCCTGGCCAACCAACCATCCGCTGGAATATCTGGCCATGACGGAACACGGCGAACGTCCGCGCGCCCTCAACAGCCGCGGCCCCGGGCAGGTCTGCCTGACGCATCCGGAGGTCCGGCGGCTGATGCTGGACACGTTGCGCGGCTATATCGCCGCCGACCGGGAAAAGGCGGCCAAAACCGGTGCGCCGCCCCCGCGGATCTACGCCATCGAATCGAACGACAATCCGTTGAGCTGCCAATGCCCCGCATGCAAAGCGTTTAGCGAACGTGAGGCGGCCAACGCCGGCCCCTTTCTGGATATGGTCAACTTCCTGGCCGACGGCGTGCGGGAAGCGTATCCCGACGTGCTGGTCGATACGTTCGCCTATCTGCAGACGCTGGCCTTCCCGAAGACGGTCCGTCCCCAAGAAAATGTGCTCATCCGCATTGCCCAGTTGAACGCCTTCGCCGGTATGAACACAAATGCAATCGGGTACAAAATGCATGACCGGCCTGATTATTTCCGTCCCATGTCGCACCCTGTCAACCGTTCGTGTCTTGACCGGTTCTTGTCGTGGGCGCAGAATGCCAGGCATATGGCTTACTGGGACTATTGGGCGATCTATACAGATCCCTATATGACGCCGTACATAAATCTGGCCTGCATCAAGCCCGATCTGGAGCTGTTTCTCGACAACCATGTGGAGATGATGTTTGTTGAAAGCGAGTATGCCGACTCGTCGAGTTTCTATGCCTTGAAACGCTGGGTGGGGTTGAAGCTGATGCAGGATCCACGTCAGCCTGTTGAACCGCTGGTCGCCACCTTTATGTCGGGGTACTACGGGCCGGCGGCCTCGACCATGAAGGCGTATCTGACGTATCTGGAGAAGCGCATCGCCGAGTTCACCGATACCGAAAAGCTTTCCTTCGTTAAGGCGAAAGACCGGCCCTACCTGGATCTGGACTTTTTCGTGACCAGCCAGCGGCTGCTGGACGAAGCGGAAGCCCTCTGCGCCACCAACCCAGCCGCCCGTTTCCATGTGCAACGGGAGCGGAGTCCGGTGGATTCCGGTCTGCTGGGAGGATGGGAGTCCCTGCGTGCGAAACTCACGCCCGGGCAAGCCCTGCCGTTTGACCGAAGTGCCGTCATTCGCCGCTACAAAGTCACGCGGATGGCGCAAATCGAGGCGATGCCCTCCTGGCCGTACAAAGGGCAGGACAAAGCCCGAAACAAGCTGAAAAAGGAACTTGCCGCGCTTGAAGAGGCCGCCCAGCTTGAAACCCGCAAGCGGGAAAAACCTCCGGTCATGCACATACCCCGACTGCCGCAAGCGGCAACCCAGGGTGATCCTGCGTCCATCGAGTGGTCCCGGGCGGCTGCGGTTGGCCAATGGCGAACCCTGGGGGGCGGGTACATGAAGGACCGCCAGGTCAAAGGTGACCTCGCGCATGACGGAACCTACCTTTATGTGCGACTTGAAGAAAGCCTTCATCCCCATAAGCTTGCTGTTGATTGGAATGGTGACAGCTGGCAACTGTATTTCGCCGGGCGACGGGGAAAGGCGCCTTATCGCTATCTTGCCATCTATCCTGATGGAAGACAGGTTGCCAACGAATATGGTGCCCATGCCGAAGTCTGGCAGAGTCCGTGGAAGACGAGCGCCATGGTGAAAAACAACCGCGGAAACGGCCACTGGCAGGTGCACGTGGCCATCCCCCTCGCCGAGGTGATCCCCGGCGGTGTCACTCCCGACCGCCCCTTTTACGCCAACATCATTCGCTACACGTCAAACGACGGCGAATTCTACGGCATGAGTCTGGCGTGGAGTCCGCCTTTCCGAAATCAGTTCTCGAATGGTGGCGGCTTTCATGATCTTTCGCGGTTGAGTAAAGTGACACTGGATTAATGATGAAAAAAGATGCTCTGCTGCCTGCTGTTGCTGCCCGTGCTGCCGACGACGGCGGCAATAAAGCCCATGGGCACTTTCTAATCCGGGATCAAGCGGCAGGTTGCAAAGAATTCGCAGAAGCAATATAATTTTTAAATTAGAGTATGAAGGCTGGAATGTCAGACGCCAAGTCGATAACGTCGATGACGTATTGTCTAATGGTCAGTGGTACGGGTGGAAGGAAGTTGCGATGGTAAATAAAACGGGCTTGTTGAAAAGCGAAATGATGCATTGTCAAAGAAAGCCGGGCGTAAGCCGAATCGCCTTGTTTGGCCTGCTGTGCGGAATGCTGACGGTTTCCGTCGGGTGGCGACATAAATACCAGTGGACGGTTAAGCAGGCCGCCGCCGCCGGCATGACCCGTGTTGTCCCCGCGCCGCCGTCAACCGGCGCACCGTTGTTTTCCTTCGGTATCGTCGCCGACATCCAATATGCAGATAAGGACAGTCGGCCTAAATACTATTATCGCGACTCGCTGATCAACCTGGAGAACTGCGTGTCGAACTGGAACCAGGAAGCGCTGGCGTTCGTGGTCGAGCTGGGCGATTTTGTTGATTTATACGGAACGAACACTCTTGAAACGATTATGCCGGTCTATTGCAGAAGCAAGGCGCCCAGGTATTTTGTGGTCGGCAATCATGACAATTATATACCCACCAATGACACCGAGACGGTGCTTGAGAAATACGGCATAGCAAAAGACCACTATGATTTCACCGTTCAGAACTGGCGGTTCATCACGCTGAACAACAGCCGGGGTTATTTGCCGGCCGACCAGTGCGCGTGGCTCTCCGCCACCCTGAAGGATGCCCGCCGTAAAGACCAGAAGGCGATCGTCTTCTGCCATTATCTCTGCCGTCAAACAGCTCGTGCCATCGATTTCTACTTTATGAAAAACAAGGAGGAAGTCGGCTCCATTCTGGAATCATCCGGCAACGTTGTCGCCTATTTCTCCGGACATTTTCATCCGGGCGGCTACCGCCAGACGAACAACGTTCATTATGTGTCGGTGCCGGGGATGATCGCATGGCCCCAAGGCGTCAGCACCTATGGGATTGTGGACGTCCATCCGGATCGTCTCGTCCTACGCGGAAAAGGCAAATGCCCCAGGCGGGTTCTACCGGTTGCCAATCCTGTTCAAAAAAAGAAATAACCCGGGAAACCGAAGTCAAGCGGATCGTCGCATTTCCCGACTCGCTCTCCTTTGAACAAGGCGCGCTTATTGAACCTGTTTCCGTGGCCGTGTATTCAAAAGGGATGTATCCGCAGAACGACTATGAGCAGGCGATTGAATGGGTCGCGAACGGTTCCGTAATCACAGAGCCGCTGGTCACCGGGCACTTCCCGTTTGAACAATACGCGCCAGTTGCATTTAACCTAATAGCCTACAGCCTAAAATGCTAACAGCCTATGCGTCCTATGGGACGCTACTGATCTGGATTAAAGCGCAAGGGGGAAAAATAAATGGGATCGGAAGCAGGAATTTCATTAATTGATACAATCATTATCATCATCTATCTCGTCGGTATCGTGGCCGTGGGAATTTTTGCCGGCTACAAAAAAAACACTTCATCCGAGGACTTTTTCCTCGGCGGACGTTCGCTGAAGTGGCCGATCATTGGAACCGGACTGTTCTGCGCGAATATTTCCACGATTCACTTGGTGGGACTCGCGTCGTCCGGCTATCAACACGGTCTGGTCGTAGGCAACTTCGAGTGGATGGCGGCATTCTGCCTGATTCTGCTGGGCATGGTTTTTGCGCCATTCTATTTCCGCAGCAGGATCAGCACACTGCCGGAATATGTTGAAAAGCGCTATGGCTCGGGCGCGCGCACCTTCCTCGCGGCGATCTTCATCATGTCGGCGTTGCTCGTGCATATCGGCATCAGCCTCTATGCCGGCGCCAAGGTTCTCGAAGCCTTCTTCGGCATCAACTATATCGTGTCGATCATGGTCATCTCGATCATCACCGCGATCTATACCATTCTCGGCGGCCTGAAAGCCGTCATGATCACCGACGCCATTCAGGCCGTTCTGCTTCTGGGCGGCGCGGCGTTGCTGACCCTCTTCGGCATCCATGCGCTATCCGAAACCGGTATCGATAGCTGGGCGGCATTCCAGGCCGCCTGCAAGCCCGATCAGCTCAGCATGATCCAACCGCTCACCGATCCCGCCGCACCGGGTATGTTTAACCTGCGCGAATTCTCCTGGTATTCGATTCTCTTCGGCTATCCCATACTCGGCATCTGGTACTGGTGTACCGACCAAACCATTGTGCAAAAAATCCTTTCAGCCAAAACTGAAAAAGATGGCCGCGACGGCGCTATCTTTGCGGGCTACCTCAAAATCCTGCCTGTATTCCTGATGGTATTTCCAGGTGTGATCGGCTACGTCCTTTTCAAAGAAAAAATCGGGGCCGACCCCGATTCCACGCTGATGGTCATGATGACCGAACTGCTGCCCGTCGGCATCCGCGGCTTGATGGCCGCCGGCCTGCTCGCAGCGCTGATGAGCACCATCGAAGCCGCACTGAACTCAACCGCCACCATGGCGGCCGAGGATATCTTAAAACGCATGCGCCCCGACACACCGGACCGCCAACTGGTGACCATTGGTCGAATCACCGCAGGCGTTGTAGTGGTACTGGCCATGCTCTGGTCGACACAGGGCGGAAGATTTGGAAGTATTTTCGAGGCGATCAACAAAATTCCGATGGCGTTTGCGCCGGGCATCACCACCGTCTTCCTGTGGGGCATTTTCTGGAAACGCGGAAACAAACAAGGTGCCATGGCCGCCATGATGTTCAATGTGATCGTCGGCGTGATTTACCTCGTCATCGACATTCCGCTGGTGGGCACAAAACAGTGGATCGCCAAGGAAATTGGTATCCCGTACATGCAGATGGGGTGGTATCTGTTCATCCTGTCGAGCATCATCTACTTCGTGGTCAGTCTCGTTACACCTCCGCCGGCCCCCGAAAAGGTTGAAGGCCTCTGCTGGACGCGGCCGCTCGACGCCCTGCGCGGCAAGATGGAAGGAACCCTGACCGAGCCGCGCGTCATGGCCGGCACTCTGTTAGTGCTCATGATCGTCCTTTACATCATCCTGCACTAACCGGAGTTCACTACGAGTTCCAAAGTCTGCGACCCCGCGTGCGCCGGTTCGGATTCAGTTTCAAGCATCAACCGGTAGGCATCAGCAATGTTTTCTTTCAGTTCAGCCAGGGTTTCGCCTTGGCTGAAAACACCTGGGAGACTTCCCGGATTTTTCCGACAAACCAATTATCGTCCTGCCAGTATTCTAGTGTGAAGAATCTCTTTATCATGTTTTCACCTCGCCGATTAAGCTACCACATGCCGACATCCGTTCAATCTTGTCTTTCCTGCGAACGACTGGGCTCATGGTTTGCGCGGTACGTGCAATATTATGAAGCCTCTTGTTGAAACTATTTTGTTTCTTGATTCGCTCCGTACCCTATGAGTCCGCGAAGCTCGTCTATGTATTCTTTGTAGATGCCGCGTGGCAACGTATCATACTTCTTGCACAGCGCGGCAGCATAGCCAGTTGCAATTCCCATCTGCCCCGTGGTTTTCATGACCCTGGGTCCACCAAGGCCGATGTGGGAACAGCTAAAGCATCGACCGGCCATCATCAGGTTGTCTATGTTCTTTGAGTAAAGACTACGGAACGGGATATAGTAGGTGCCGTGGGTCTTGTAGAAGATCGCACCGGAAATGAATATGCTGTTATCAAATTGATAATGGACGTCTATCTCTCGAGTCTCTTCAACTACCGTGTCAGGAAATGTACGCTTCTTCGCTGCATCGGCCATGGTGTAGATATAGTCACCAATTAGTCTTCGCGATTCGCGCTTGCCGGCAATGTAGCCAACCCATTTGAGTTGTATATTGGCGTTGTTCGGGTCTTTCTTTGCATTATAGAAGGATCCGTAGATTGCGCGTAGCATGTGGTCTCTGATCTCCTCGGCATCATCAATCTGGTGTTTGTCCTTTGCGGCATATTCCCAGTACCATTCTCCGGCAGTTGCCTTGTGTTCCTTGGCAACATCCATGGCCCATGGGACTTTGGGGAAGGGGATCTGGATCTTGCCGCGCTCTGAGTTCCAGAGAAGAGAAGTGCCCATTGTCAGCTTGTCAGCTGTTTTAGGAGACCACTTGTCGCCGTGTTTTAGCCAGTTCTCATTGTAAACATCAGAGCTTTCTCTGCCATAGCTGTATTCAGCGCCAGCCCAGTAGCCGATCCAGCCATCGCCGGTGCAGTCAATGAATACAGGTGCTCTGAATCGCTTTGTGTTGCCCGACTCGTTGTGACGCGCATCGACACTCGTGATGCGGGAGCCTTTTGTGTTTGCAGTGAAAGCACGCCATGAAAGAAACATATGAACGTTTGTCGCGCCTTCCATTGTCTTGTGGCGTTTTGTCGTATCAGGAATTGCATTGGCGGAACCGTTCGGCCAGTGTTTGGTGTCCAACCCCTTAAGTATTTCTCCGCCTTTTCCGTAGATTCCCAAGGTGTGAACGCGTACTTCACTGCTGGCGTTCCCGCCGAGCAACGGGCGATCATGGATGAGGGCCACCTTCAGATCTTGCTTGTCTGCCGCAAGTGCTGCTGCGCAGCCGGCTATGCCGCCACCGACGATTACAACATCAAAATTGCCCGCAGAAGGGGGTGTTGGGGGTGATCCAAGCTTTTCCCTTCGCCATTGAGCCATCTTCTTCAAATCGTTTGGCGGTACATCCTTATTGCTGGTGCTGAAGTAGAGGGCATCACACCGGCCGTCGAATCCGGTCAAATCCTTCAATTCGACAGGAACTGCAGTGTCGGAGATCTCAACTTCACCTCCATATTGCCATGTCCATCCGGTTATTGTTCCAAAAAGAGTACTTAGCATTTTACCGTTAACAATGATTTGGAAACGGCCAGGGGCGTCCCAGTCGCCGGGAACCCAATTCTTCGTTCTTACCCAGAGATGATAGTTTCCTTTATGGGGGAATGTGATTGTAGTCTTCGCATTCTCTACAGGCCGTCCCATGCCGTGCGCAAGCAAGTAGGTTGAACCCATGATTTGGTCGAACTGCTGGTCTACCATCCAGCCACCTTTGCTGGAGAAGCTCTCCGTCTCCACAAGGAGACCCTCCGTTCCATAAGAAATGCCGCAACACAAATGGATGCATCCAAGCATGATGGCCGTAATAGTTATTCGGTGTATTCCTATCATAATTCTATTTATTCTCATCTTGTTCCAACGTTACGGGTTAGGCATATTCTCTGTCCGGCCAGCGCAACAGGCCCCCGGAACAACGCCAACAGGCCGACGAGGCCGAAAGCGATCATAGGTGAGCAATGTGTCCCTGACATACGTGTTCGTTTCATGTTTGTCTCTTCTGGCTCCTCATACCTAACGCACAAAATGACCGGACCAGTGCAGGCGCGCTTGCGCGGCTGTACTGGGTACGGTGGAGCAACTGTTTCTGCGATCTCTTCTCCCAATCCCTAACCGCTCCAGGAACTATCTCGAAGAGAGGATGTGGGTCTGGTTCAGCAATATGTTCTATCTCCAAGAACTCATCAGGACTGCGACTCTGCAGCTTCGATTTGAGGTGATTCCATTCGTAACACAGTTGGCCGTGAGTTTCGGGGATTCGCTTCCGAGTCCTGCCTGACTGGATCAGGCTCTTGTTAAAATGGTATCCACGTTGGAGGGCTTCCATATGTATCGCCATCAGATAGGTCGCAATAGCCACGTCCGGCGCACGTTGGTCTCGAAAGCGAATGAGTTGTGGGTGACAGCGGTAGCCTTTAGTCTTGCCGAGCAGGACTGCTTGAGCAAGAAGGCCCTCCCGCCAAACGGCCAGCAACCCTTGCCTGTCCAGATAACGAGGATGGATAGTCCAGAGTCTCATGTCACATTTTGCCCAATGTCTGCGTTCACGCGCGCGGTTTACCGCGTCGCTGTGCAACGCTTGGTTGTGTGCCGGGTATGCCCGGCCGCTTGTCGGGGACGCTCCGCGAGCGTACCAAGTTTCTGAAACCTCATCAAGCGTAACAGAATTTTCGTGCGTTTCAAAGAGCAAGTCCGACCCCAGACAGATAACGCCATGGTTTTTCCTTTTAGCTCCCTCTCAAGCCTATATATATTAATTAATCTTAT
>CAZKZI010000113.1:0-10929 GCA_964557205.1 uncultured Lentisphaeraceae bacterium | reverse complement strand
TATGGGATGCTAGTGATTCCAAATCTTTGAGAGGAAAGAGAAAATGAACATGACGAAAAAAATTCGGAACCTGTGGATGATGGCGGCGGTTGGGCTGACCGTCTGGGCGCCCTCTGCGGAGGCGCTGGAAAACAACGGCGGCTATACGATCAGCGACGTGACGGTGCGTCAACGCTGGCCGTGGAGCCGCAAGGTCGACATCGACTTCTATCTCGCAAAGCCCGAGGGGGGCTCCTCCTCCCAAGCCGTCGCTATCGGTCTAGTCGCCTCCAACGGCGCGGACGAGGTGACGATTTCGGATGCGTCACTTGATGGCGACTACGATTACATGTTGCCGGAAGGTTGCCGCCGGATCGTCTGGGATCCGACGGTCGATCATTCCGGTTCGTCCTTTTCCCAATTGAAATTCTTTCTGTCGGTGACCTCGACCAATCCCGTGCAGTCCTATATGGTTGCGGATCTGGCCAGCGGTGACATTCAATATAAGGGTTTGTCGTTCACAAATCAGGTGAACGCGGATATGTACAAAACGGACAAGCTTGTTCTGCGCCGTATCACGGCAGGCAATTTCACCATGGGCGACGCTAAGGTCGCCATCACGTTGACAAAGCATTTTTATGCGGGCGTTTTTGAAATAACGCAACGCCAGTATGAATGGATAATGAATAACAGACCCAGCGCTTTCACCAATTCGGTTTATTATGCCATGCGCCCGGTGGAAAAGGTTACGTACGACATGGTGAGAGGCACATCACTCGGCACAAATTGGCCCGCCAATAATTCGGTCGATCCAACGTCATTCTTTGGCATTCTTCGGGAGAGAACCGGGAAGCTGTTCGACCTGTCGACAGAGGCGCAATGGGAGTATGCCTGCCGTGCGGGAACAACAACGGTCTTCAATGGCGGCGACCCTGCCGCTTTTGTGAGTGGCGACAGCGTCGATGAAGCCTTAGATCCCCTGGCCCGGTATAAAAAGAATGGCGGGTATATTGACGGCGTGACAATACCGACTTATGATGTGTCGCCTGTGAACGGCACGGCCATTGTGGGATCATATCGGCCGAATGCGTGGGGTCTCTACGATATGCATGGCAATGTCTATGAATGGGTTTTGGATTGGAATGGCACATTGGTGGCCGATACTGATCCTGCGGGGCCAAGTAATTTAGATAACAAACATGTATTTCGGGGCGGATGTTGGTATCTCTACCCAGTTCATAGCCGATCTGCCGCGCGGACTGCCGATTTCCCGTCCTATACCACATACGGGCTTGGTTTTCGTGTTTTTCTCACTCTGCCGTAATCTCGAAAACCGTTTGGTTTTAGCACACATGTGCAAAGTAAAGATTCGTTTGAAAAGATTCACCCATTGGAGATCTGGCACATTAAAGTGGATTTTTATTCTGACGGCCATGATCCCTACGGTTTTGAGCACATGCGGTTTTACCGTAGCGATTCGCGGACGTCCGGCAGACTACTCGATCGTCCGGCCTGTCAAGGCTTCGCCGTCGCAACTCTATGCGGCGGCGGAGTTGCAGAAATTCATTGAGGAAATGACGGGGGTGAAACTCCCCGTCATCACGGATGACGGGCCGCTTCCAGAACGGGCGGTTCTTTTGGGGGACACCCTCCACACGGCGGGTGTTCTCGGTGCCGCCGTCGATGTCGCGTCGCTGGGGGATGACGGGTTCCGGATCGTGACGCGTGCCCCGCATGTGCTCATTATCGGAGGGTCTGTGCGCGGTACGCTCTATGGCGTGTATGAGGCGCTCGAATGTTTCGGGGGATGCCGCTGGTATGCCTCTTGGCACAGTGTGATTCCCAAGCAGGATCGGTTTTCGGTTCCCGTGGTGGATGAGACCCAGAAACCGGCCTTCGCTGTGCGCGAGCCATGGTGGTTTGATCTGCGCGACGGCGATTTTGCGGCTCGCAGCAAGGTCAACGGAAACCGGGCGCGATTAATCGAAAAACACGGAGGGAAAAATCGTTTCGGTCTCTTTGGACATTCCTTCCGTCAGCTCTGTCCTTGCGATGAGTTTTTTGATGCGCATCCGGAATATTTCAGCGAGATTGAGGGCAAGCGCGTCAAAGACGACACGCAACTCTGCCTTACCCATCCGGATGTGCTCCAGATTGTCACCGAACGACTTTTCGCCCGCATCCGCCAAGACCCAGCGGCAAAATTATGGAGCGTGAGCCAGAACGACAACAAGAATTTCTGCACCTGTCCCGCCTGTAAGGCAGTCGATGACCATGAGGGATCGTCCTCTGGAACATTGATCCGTTTCATCAATCAAGTTGCCGGGGCGGTCGAGAAGGAGTTCCCCGATGTCGTGATTGTAACCTTCGCGTACCAATACACGCGCAAACCGCCGAAGACCCTTCGCCCGCATCGCAATGTTATGCCATGGCTTTGCGATGGCGAGTGTGAATTTTCATTCCCGATCGCCCAGAGCGGAAAATCGGAGGAAAACCTTAGATTCATGGAGGATCTCCAAGGCTGGAGCCGGATATCGGACAAGCTGTATGTTTGGGACTATACCACGAATTTCCGGCATTTCGTTGCGCCGTTCCCCAATGTGAAGGCTCTTCAAGGGAATGTTCGGCTTTTCCGTGACCACCGAGTGACGGGGCTTCTTGAACAGGGAGACCAACAGGGGCGCCATGCGGATTTTGCGGAGCTGAAGGTGTGGCTGCTCGCTAAATGGCTTTGGAATCCTGATCTCCCACAGGAGGCACTCCTGCAGGATTTCTTCAAGGGCTACTACGGCGCGGCGGCACCTTTTGTACGCCAGTATTTTGATGAGGTGCATACCTTTTATAACGATCCGGAAAAAAAGCCGCTGACGATTTGGGATCATGTTTTGAATAAGACGATCCCCGACGAATTTTATGTTCGCGCCACACATCTCTGGCAACAGGCCGAAAACGCAGTCAAGGACTCGCCCGCACATGCCTACAACGTAAGAATGGGAATGTTTCCCGTGCTGTATGTGCGCTATAACCGGTTGCCGGTGTTCAAAAACGTATCCGATGCGTCACAGGAACACAGGGCGCTTGCGGCTGAGTTGTTGGCCCGCTGCAACGAGGCCGGGAACATCAAACTCTCCGAGAACGACAAATTCCACACGGAAATGCTTGGTGTTTGGAAAAGTCTCTGTAAGGAAAAAAATGAACCACTTCACTCGAACACGGCTTTATAACTTATCGGTTCTGCTGTTGACCCTGTGCATCGAATGTCCTTTTCAAAGTCACGGGGAACTCTTCGAAAAAATTGATCCTCCCATCTGTGCAGGCGAGGGTACGAACCTGCTTTATCAACTGGATCAAGCGACCCCGTCCCAAATGATGTCGTACGTGATAAAGACAAAACAGGGAAGTCTGATTGTCATTGACGGAGGCACGGCTGGCGATGCCCTTTATCTCTTAAAATATTTGAAAGCGTTGGGGCAGGATGCCAACCGTCCCGTGGTTGAAGCTTGGTTCCTTACACACTTGCACTCTGACCATGGCGATGCCTTTGCTGAAATCATGGCTAAGTTCAAGTCTGTGGTGACGGTCAGAAACGTGTATGCCCATTTACCGTCACATGCGGTTCTTGATAGGTTGACGGGCCGTGAAAAACAAGAAGCGGAAAAACTGGAACAGGTCATCACGTCATTGCCGGAAGGAATGCTTCACGTTGTCCATACGGGAGAGAGCATTCGCGTTGATGACATCACGTTTGACATTTTGCATGAACCGGACGAAACGGTGACGCATAATGTGCTCAATAACTCCTCCCTCGTTTTCCGTATGAAGGTTGATGGGCAGCGTTGTTTGTTTACCGGGGATATCGGCCGTGAAACCAGCACCCGGTTGGTTCAACAGTATGGCGCCGCATTAAAAAGCGACATTTTGCAAATGGCACACCATGGACAAAACGGCGCGACACGGGAATTCTATCAGGCGGTGAATCCCAAAATCTGCCTGTGGCCAACACCGGATTGGCTCTGGACCAACAGGGACGGAAATGGATCATACCAGACGCTGGAAGTGCGCAGGTGGATGCAAGAGCTGAAAGTTGAACGTAATATCGTTTCCTGTTTTGGCACAAGCTATCTCGTCTTTCCTTATGGGTTGGAGACCCCGCGGATTTCAACAACCCCCAAGAGCTGTATGGAACAAGCGTGGTGGAAACGACGTTTTGAGGAGAAGCAGGCGCTTGTGAAACAGGGCGGTTGGGAGATCGTGTTGATAGGCGATTCGATTACGCACGGCTGGGAAACCGTGGGGTCAAACGTATGGAACGAGGTCTTCGCGCCTTACAAAGTGTTGAACCTTGGATTCAGCGCAGATCGCACGGAACAGGTTTTGTGGCGTATGGAAAATGGCGAACTGGACGGCTATCAGCCCAAACTAGTTTTTCTGCTGATTGGTACGAACAATACGGGATTGCGGCCAGTCGAGCAGGAAAACCCCGAAGACACAGCAGCGGGTATTCAGGCAATTATCCGTACAATCCAAGAAAAGGCACCTGGAGCTATCATTGTTTTGCATCCGGTTTTTCCGCGTGATGAGAACCCGAAACACTTTAGGAGGATTCGCAACAATCAGGTGAATCAGATCATCAAGAAATATGCGGATGGACAAAGCGTGATTTTTATCGATTTCAATGATAAGTTGAATAATCTGGACGGCACATTGACCTCTGCGATTATAAAGAAAGATCAACTTCATCTTCAGACGGAGGGATATGAAATATGGGCGGAGTCCATTCAGCCAACCATAAAGCGGGTCTTGGAAAGCTCGGAAAGCGGGGTTAGACCTTAGATTAAAAGTTAGCGGGCTATAAGCTCTTATTTAACTGACTTTCAAGCTTTGCAGTCAACTCGCCAACAAGGTTCATCACCTCATCATTTTCCTGTGCCGACCTCTGTAACTTGCGGAGCTGGCAACTGACGGCGACTCCACTTCTAAGATTCAGTACTCCTGCGGCTTCGCGCTGTGTCAAACCGGCAAACTTGCAGAGTATCTTCGCTGCCACCGGCCTAACCGGGCTGCCGCCGTTGCCGAGGCGGGTCTCGGGCCGGTCGACCGGCCCGAGACATCCTCTCCATTACTACTCTCTCTTCTTTCGTCAAATGCTTGCCTTTACGATTATGTCCTGTAAGCTTCCCTTGTTCCATGCCATGGTCCTTTCCTCGTTAGTGATCCTTCGTAAGACCACCGAGGATAGCGAATCCAGGCATGGAACGCTTCCTTTTATACTTGTGGCATTTTAATTTACAATTTCCTAAAATCGCGGGTTGACAGTTTTCTCATTCTGTAACATCATATGCTTCAACACTGACTACGGAAGTGCAATATGCTTATTCAAGCGGCTTGCTGGCGGTTAGGGTTCACGTTGCAGTTTGCCTTTGACCGAGGGTGATGCCGTTTAAGTGGATCGTACGAAGTCAAAAAAAGGAGCTAATCATGGGCGACAAGAAAGGCAAAAAGGAAAAGGCCAAAGCGCAGAAGCAGAACAATGCTAAACATGCGAAAAGCGAAAAGGACAAAAAGGACCGGCAGAAACCCCGCGTTGTTTAAAAATGAGAATAAAAGTACTAAACATTCTGATAATCGCGGGGATACTGATCACGGGGACGGTTGTTCACGGGGAAGTTTTCTGCTCCGGCACTTTCAAAGGTCATCTGCAAGGCATAGCGGCCGATGAGAGCGGCAACCTCTATTGGTCTTTCACCGTTACGCTGGTCAAGACTGATGCGCAAGGGAAGGAACTTGCCAAGGTGGCCACCCCCGGGCACTCCGGCGATCTGACATGGCACGGCGGCAAGATTTACATAGCCGTTGCCAACGGCCGCTGGAATACTGAGGGTGGCGGGGCCAATTCTTTTATCCATGTCCATGACGATAAAACGTTGGCGTTAATTTCCAAGCATCCGCTCCCGGAGGTCATCTATGGATCAGGGGGCGTGGAGTGTTACAACGGACGTTTCTTCGTCGTAGGGGGGCTGCCTAAGGGGTATCAGGAAAACTATGTGTACGAGTACACAGACACCTTTCAGTTCGTCAAACGATATGTGATTCCGAGCGGGTATACGAGTGTGGGAATCCAGACGGTCTGCCGCGGAGACGATGGGATCTGGTGGTTCGGCTACTATCCGGCAGGTACCTTTAGGACGGACGGTCAGTTCAAACTTTTGGAGAAGCACCAGTTCGATACGGCGATAGGGATCGCCAGAACCAATGAGAAGGGGATTTTTTGGGTTGCCTCCACGAAGAAAAACGACCAGGGAACCTACACGGGGTCGGCCCGCCGTGTGAAACAGGAAGAGATTCTGGCGAAATAGCGCGTTCACCGCCGCTAAGCGGTTGGCTTTGCCGTGCTATTTCAGTTCAGCAGGGTGCTGGACGGGCGAGAACAGGCAGCCGCAGAGAGTCGAAGAACTCGGCACTCTCAAGTGTTTCACATTGGAGACTCTTGCAAGAGCCTCAAAGGATTGGAAAGATGGAAACCTTATCCGGTGTGCACCATTTTTACGGTGGCATGGGAATGGCTGTGCTTGGATATCTGCTGCTTTCGTTCGGGCGACGACGGGTAATCGTATCCGGGCTGGTGATCGCCCTTGCGGGTGCGCTCATCATGACGGATGATATCTGGCAACATTGTCTTCAGCATGTGTACAGGGACAACTACGCCAGCCCCTGCAAGCGGATTTACTGGAACGTGAGCAAGAGGTGCCCTTTTCTGTCCAGGACGGTCGAAGCGGCGGACCGGGTTTTTCTTGGCACCATCTTTGACGAACCGCCAAGTGATCCGAAGCGGTCCGAAACGAGGTGAGACCATGAGGCGATCCGAAGACAGGCGGGGCGGAAATGCTCACGAACGCGGCCATCCCGGTCGTTTCGTGACCGGCATGGCCATTGCACAAGCGGGGTTTATGCTGATTTGGGTGCCATGGAAAGGGCTTACGATCGCTTGCGCCGCAATCAGCGTCTGCGGGACGGTTCTCATGAGTCTGGAAGTCTGGCGTCAGGCATTCAGACGCAGGAGGATACTGGCGGATCGTGCATCGGAAGATTCTGTGCCGGGGTCGGTTGAGCGGAGAAGCGCAGTTAATCGAGATGGTTAAGGGTAGCGGAAGCCCCGCAACAGGATGAAAACAAAAGTTCTTGTTGTTCTGATTTCCATCTGTGGAAACATCCTTGCAGATAGTCGTGTGTTTTGTACGGATGCCTACAATACCTGTTTGATTGACCCGGTTTATCGGGATTCTTTGCGGCGTGATGGGCAACTGCCGGCAGGGATGCGGTTTTATCCGGATTCAGGCACGCTGTTGTGGAATCCGGACAGCAATGCCATCGGCACGTATCACATTTGTTTAAGCTCAACAAAAACAGGGATTAAAGAAACCGGAGAACTTGACATTGAAGTTAAAGAACTGGCGAAAGTTCTTTGCGTGTTTGCTCATTCGGATGATGAATTCGGCATTATCGGGAAAATCGTTCAGCTAAAGGAAGCAGGAAAAGATGTTTTTCTTGCCTGGACACGTGTGTCAGGGGATAAACGTAATAACGAATCCCGAAAAGCAATGCGAAGTATTGGGATCAGTGAAGAAAAAATGAGTTTTCTAGATTGCGGGAACATCTCGTCTCCTGACACTTTCCCCATATATATTGAACAGTTGGCGGCGTTGATTTCAAAGCATCGGTTTGACCAGATTTATGTGCTCGGGTATGAAGGCGGCCATATTGAACATGATCTTACCCATATCGCAACTGTTTCTGCCTGTCGCAGCATCGGTTTCGCCGGGCAGATTTATGAATTTGGTCTCTATCATCTGGTCCATTTAACTCCTCAGCCGTTTTCGCTTATTTCTGCCCCCTCACCGACCATTCAGATGTCCTTGGATAAACAGTCTTTAGATTTTGTGGAATCTCTTGCTGATCTCTATGAGAGTCAAAAATATCTTGTTTGGGGTTTCAAGCTGGGAATGAGTGTGGCGAAGAAATCACATCCCTGCTATCGGCCTCTGCCTAATTGGGACTACTCTCGCCCTCCGGCCAGCGGAATACTTTGGTGTGAAGCCAACTTGAAACATCCCGCTTCGTTCAAGAAACATATCCAGCCGGCTTTAAAAGCCTTTTGGCAAACACATCCGATTGTTGTGTCGCAAAACAGATATGCCCAGGATATGCGGCGAAGTCAAATAGGCGCTCTGGTTTTACCGGACAGAAAAAAAGGCGAAGTCATTGATGTTGGCTACCCTTACTCGATTTATGTGTACGCCGGAATTAGCGTGTTGTTGTTTGGTGCAGTCTGGCTACCGTACAGGTCATGGAAAAAACGAAAAAAAAGGACGCGATGAACACATGTTCAAAATGGTTCGGAAGTACGGCCATCGTCCTTCAACAGCGCGAACGCGGACACCAATGCGTGGCTGGTTATGCGTTACGGACTTATGGCGCTATATCTGGCACTGAATCGGCTGGACTGGGAGGGGTAGGTCAGTTAAAATGTGGAGCATGCAAGGGAAGGTTACGTAGACCTGCCCGGGTTTGTCACATCATGGGGAGGGAAGTATGAAAAGTATAAAACGCCGTTCATTTCTTAAAGGCACCGCCGCTGTCACCACTTTGCCCGCTGTCGGCTTGACCGTGAAGGCCGAAGACAAGCCATCCGCCACCGTAATCGTTGTTCATGGCAAGGATATCGCTAAAATGGTCGATGCCGGCATCGCCATGCTGGGAGGGTGGGGCGCTTTCGTCAAGCCCGGCATGAAAGTGGCCATCAAACCGAATGTCGCCTGGAACTCGAAGCCTGAACAGGGCGGCAACACCAATCCAGAGCTTGTGCGGGCCTTTGTTTTGGCCGCGCAATCCCAAGGAGCGGCCAGGATCGACCTGCCCGAAAACACCTGCCACGATGAGAAGTCAACTTTTCCGACCAGCGGGGTCGAGGCTGCGCTTAAAGGCACGAAGGCCCGACTCTACCGGCCGGGCAAGAAAGATTATCAGGCGGTCGAAATACCGAAAGGCCAGATTGTCAAGCGCGCCCATGTGCCCAAGGACATTCTGGCGTGCGATTGCCTGATCAACATGCCGGTAGCCAAACACCACGGCGGCGCGACGCTTTCTCTGTCGATGAAAAACTGGCTGGGATCGGTCTCGAATGCCGACCGGCGCTCTTGGCACCGTGACGGTCTGCACCAGTGCATCGCCGACATCAACACTTTCATCAAGCCCAAACTGGTTGTTATCGACGCCACACGGATTCTGCTGACCAAAGGTCCGCAAGGACCCGGGGATCTTGCGCATCCGGATGAGATCATCTTCAGCACCGACACAGTCGCGGCCGACGCTTATGCCGCCACGCTTTTCAAAAAGGAACCTTTTGATGTGCCTCACATCAAAATAGCTCACGATATGGGAATCGGCTGTGGCGATCTGAAAAAGATCAGGGTAGAGCGGATCGAGGTTTGAGGCGCGTCAGCATGTTCAACCGCCGTAATCTAATACGACTGATAATCACTGCTGTATTCGCGCTTTTGAGCTTGGGCTTTGTGCCTGAAGGCTGGAAACACCTGCGTGTTGTGTTGCCCGCTCTAAGTCCGCTTCTGAGCTTGGGCGGTGTCGTTGCCACGCTCACGGTAAGCGCGGTCACCCTGCTGGGCTTGCCGCTGCTTTTGATGCCTTTGTTCAAAGGCAGGTTTTTCTGCTGGCACCTCTGTCCGATGGGGTTTCTGGCTGAGAGTGTCGGAAGGCTGAACCGTTGGAACAAAGGGGGGGCAAATAAAGTCCCGTTTGTCGGCAAGGCGCTGGCGCTACTGGTGATTGGCAGTGCCGCAGCCGGTTATCCAGTCTTGATCTGGACTGATCCACTGAGCGTATTCAACGGGTTTTTCGCGGTATGGCGCGAGCCTCTGACCTGGCTTTCCGCCGCCACGGCCTCTGGGTTTGTTCTGATCCTGCTGATCAGCCTGTTGGTGCCTAACATATGGTGCCACCGGCTCTGTCCGCTGGGCGGGTTGCAAGAGATGTTGATGAGACTGACAAAATGCCGGAAGACGCGTCAGGCGGATGAGCCGGAGACCGCGTTGGAAAAGACACGTGTCGCTCGCCGGGTATTATTGGGGATGGCTGTTGGCGGTCTGTCTGGAATAGTTTATGGGGGATTTAAGAAACGCCGGGCGGCAGCGAGACCCTCGCCGACTGCTAAAACGCCGAAAGGCGGCGGGCGGCGCAGACGCCGCCGCGGGACGCGAGAAGTCTCAGTGCCGTATATCCGTCCGCCGGGAGCGGCCTTATCAATCTTTAACGCGCTTTGTGCCCGTTGCGGCAACTGCATGGCGGCTTGTCCATACGGTCTGATTTTGCCGGATTTAGGCAGTTCGGGCATCGACGGTCTATTCACGCCGATTCTTATGTTCCGGAGCCGCAACGGCGAACAGGAGGGGTTCTGTTTCCAGGAGTGCACGGCCTGCACCAAGGTTTGTCCGACAGGCGCGATCAGCAGTCTGACGCGTGAAGAGAAACAACAGATGGCAATCGGCGTGGCGCACGTTTGCAAAGGCAAATGTCTGGCTTGGAATAAAGCCGAGTATTGCATGGTTTGCCAAGAGTTCTGCCCTTATCATGCGATCGATGAGGTCGAGCGCGACGGGGTGATGTGCCCGGAGGTCGATTCGTCTAAATGTCGTGGTTGCGGCGCGTGTGAAAGCCAGTGCCCGGCCCTGCCGATCGCGATACTTGTCAGTGGACGTGAACCGCAGTTGCGGCTTGCGGCACCTTCGCCTTATCTGACACAAAAGTAAGGAACGCCCAGCTATGAGAGTTCATGAGTAAAGGCCCAGGAGTCAGGGTTCAGGCTGAAAACGCCACACATTCTTGCCGCGTGTCGGCATGTTTCTGAATTTTCGCCAGAAGCGGGTATAACCCGCCGTT
>CAZKZI010000112.1:0-11222 GCA_964557205.1 uncultured Lentisphaeraceae bacterium | reverse complement strand
CGTCCGTCGGAAGGAACAACAGAGGTACAATGTTCACCATGTTTATGATAAGTGCCCTGACGGGAAAGAAGTGCTTTTTCACCTTCATCCTTTTTGTTTTCATATCCGGTTTATTCTTTTAAGCACAACGTTCCGCCCAATGGGTACAATGACTATATTGCCTTTGCCAATTAGCGTCAAACACAATAGGTTGTGATTGCAAAATAGTGCAATCACGCAGTATCCAGCAGTCAGACGGCTTCTGCAAATGAAACCAGCGAGTTTCGCCGCGCTTTATCGGGAAGGTCAGCCGATCAGTATCCCGGAGATCAAGCCCCCGGTTGCCAAATCCGTCACGTCCGACCGCGGCAGTGCGCCGTTTTTCAGGTCGGCGCGGTATCCGTTCACCATCTCCCCGATCGTGCGCATGATGGGTTTTGCCCGTCCCCCCCAGACCGGCCGGGCCATAGCGCTGGGCATGTAGCACGATGTGAAAAAGGGGGGAAATCTCCCGCGGCTCTTGACATCCGGCGGCGGATTCGGGAAACTTCTACATAACTGAATCGGTTTGATGGGTTCCGGCGAGCATTTGTGGGCTCCCCGGCTTGGAGGCATAAGTGGAAGACAAAGAGATCATGCGCCATAGCGCCGCGCACGTAATGGCCGCGGCCGTTTGTAGACTTTTCAATAATGTGAAACTGGATATCGGCCCCTCGACTGAAGAAGGGTTTTATTACGACTTCGATTTGGCGCACCGGCTCTCGCCGGAGGATTTTCCCAAGATCGAAGCCGAAATAAAGTCCATCATAAAGGACAGACTGCCTTTTGAGCGTCGTGAACTCGCGCGCGCTGAAGCCGCCAAACTTTTCGCTGACCAGCCCTACAAACTTGAACGCCTGGCGGACATCCCCGAGGGCGACAGTATAACGGTCTACTCCTGCGGCGGGTTCACCGACCTCTGCCGCGGACCGCATGTCGCCAAGACCTCTGACATCGGCGCGGTCAAGCTGACCTCCGTGGCCGGCTCTTATTACCGCGGCGACGAGAACAACCCCATGCTGCAAAGACTTTACGGCATGGCGGACGTCTCACAGGAAGCGCTCGACGAAACGCTGACCCGCATCGAAGAGGCTAAGAAACGCGACCACCGCAAGCTCGGCAAGGAACTCGACCTCTTCAGCATTAACGAGGAGGCCGGGCCTGGCCTGGTGCACTGGCACCCGAAAGGCGCCCGCATCCGCGTGGCTATCGAGGATTTCTGGCGGCGCGAGCACTTCCGCGCCGGGTACGAGATGCTCTTCACCCCGCATATCGGACGCGCCGGCCTGTGGGAAACCTCCGGCCATCTCGGGTTCTACCGCGAAAGCATGTTCCCCAGCATGACCGTTTCGGAAGGCGAAGGCTCGCATGTGTCCTCCGAGCCCTACTTCGTCAAGCCCATGAACTGCCCCTTCCATATCCTGATCTACCGTAACCGCCGCTATTCCTATCGCGACCTGCCGCTGCGCTGGGCCGAACTCGGTACGGTCTACCGCTATGAAAAGGAGGGCGTCCGGCACGGTCTGTTACGCGTGCGCGGCTTCACTCAGGACGACGCCCACATCTTCTGCACCCCCGCGCAGGTCGAGGACGAGATCCGCCGCACCGTCAAATTCGCGCTGCACATCCTGCGCCGCTTCGGCTTCGATGACATCACGGCCTTCCTCTCAACCCGCCCGGAAAAATCGGTCGGACTGCCCGAACGCTGGGAGCAGGCCACCCGCTCGCTGGAAAACGCGCTCAAAGCAGAGAACATACCGTTCCAGACCGACGAAGGCGGCGGCGCCTTCTACGGGCCAAAGATCGACCTCAAGATCAAAGACGCACTGGGCCGCGCCTGGCAATTGAGCACCGTGCAGTTTGACTTCAATCTGCCCGATCGTTTTAAGTTGTCGTATATCGGCGAGGACGGCAAAGAGCATCAGCCCTACATGATCCACCGTGCTTTACTGGGCAGCCTCGAGCGCTTCTTCGGCATCCTGATCGAGCATTACGCAGGCGCCTTCCCGCTCTGGCTAGCGTCAGAACAGGTGCGCGTCCTGCCGATAACCTCGGGGCAGAACGATTACGCCCGCGAGATCGAGTCCAAGCTGCGTGAACGTGACGCGCGCGTGTCGGTCGACGCCGACAACGAAAAACTCGGAGCCAAGATCCGTAAAGCGCAGCTCGAGAAGGTCCCTTACATGCTGGTGGTCGGCGGGCGTGACGCCGCGGCCAGCGTTGTTTCGGTGCGTAGCCGCATGGGCGGTGACTTGGGAGCCATGCCACTCGAGCAATTCATTGAACTTTTCGACAACGAACTCAAAAAATGATTTCCGGCGGCAGATTGTCAGACGTGTTCGGTTTCGCGCCTGCTTTCACCGCCAACCGGGAAAAAGAGAAAACCAGCCGAAAACGGCACAACATTGGAGGTGAGCTATCGCTTCGTTTACCCGCGTAAACTTCAAAATCCGTGTCCCTACTGTCCGCCTGCTTAACGTCAATGGCGATATGATGGGCGTTATGCCCACACGCGATGCGCAAAAATTGGCCGACCAACAGGGTCTCGACCTAGTGGAGGTTTCTCCGAATGCGGAGCCGCCCGTCTGCAAGATCATGGATTACGGCAAGTTCCGTTACGATGAAAGCATCAAACGCAAGACCGCCCGTAAGAACCAGAAGGTGACGCTAATTAAGGAAGTGAAATTCCACGCCAGCGTGGACACCCACGATCTGGATCACAAGATGCGTCAGATCAAAGAGTTTCTGGGGGAAGGGCATAAGGTCAAGATCACGCTGCAATACCGCGGCCGGGAAAATGCCCACAAAGAGCTGGGGATGGAGGTCGTCTCCAAAGTCATCGAAAACAGCGCGGAGTATGCCCAGGTCGAGCAGACGCCGCGCCTGATCGGACGCACCTTGGGATGCATGCTGTCGCCTAGACCCGTAAAGCCGTCACAGGGCAAAAGCCACTCTGCGCGGCCTGCGGCATCTGCAACCCGACCAGCGGCACCGAAGATTGTGGCGCCCACTCCGCCGTCGGACGGACAATAACCTTTCGGGGCGGGCTTATGCCTCACTGTAACGCCACCGTCCCGTTGCGGGACGGTGTTTTTTTTTATGGAACGCTGCATTCTACATATCGACATGGATGCGTTTTTCGCGGCTGTCGAACAGCGCGACACCCCGGAATGGCGCGACCGGCCTGTGATCGTCGGCGCGCCGCCTGACCGGCGCGGCGTGGTCTCGACCTGCTCTTACGAGGCGCGCAAGTTCGGCGTGCGCTCAGCCATGCCTTCGCGCGAAGCCTTCCGGCGTTGCCCCCAAGCCGTCTTCGTGCAGCCCGATATAGAACGCTACGAAAAGGTGTCGCAACAGGTCTTCGCAATCCTGACACGCTTTGCGCCGCTGGTCGAACCGGTCTCCATCGACGAGGCGTTTCTGGATGTCAGCAGCACACGCCGTCTCTTCGGATGCGGACAGGAGATCGCGGCCAAGCTCCGCTCGGCCATCCGCGCAGAACTCCAGCTCACCGCATCTGTCGGCATCGCACACAACAAGTTTTTGGCCAAACTGGCCAGTGAGCACGCCAAACCCGACGGGCTTTTCGTGGTTCCGTCTGAACGCGGGGCGCTGCTGGCTTTTTTGGGAGCGCTGGAAGTCGGCGCGTTATGGGGAGTAGGCAAGGTGACCGGCGAGACCTTGCGTCAGGCCGGTTTCAACACTGTGGCAGACATTCAGCAAAGTGACCAATCCGTTTTGAACAGATTGCTTGGCGAAAATCTCGCCACCCACCTTCGCGCCTTGTCGCTGGGCGAGGACTCGCGACCTGTCGAAATGAAAATCGAGGAAAAAAGCGTTTCTAAGGAACACACTTTTCCTCACGACTGCTCTGATCGCGCCGTCGTGCGCGAAACCCTCAAAGACCTTGTCGATGAAGCCGGACGCCGCCTGCGCTTAAGCGGCCATTACGCTTCAGTCGGACGCATCAAGCTGCGCTGGGCGGATTTCAAGACCATTACCCGGCAAGCGCCTTTCAATGCGCCGGCCTGTGACGACTTCACTTTAAGGGAATTGGCGTTGCGTCTGTTCGACATTGAGCGGCTGGTCAAACCCGTGCGCCTGATCGGCTTCGGCGTCAGCGGGCTTTGCGCTGAAAGGCAGCGGCAGCCTTCTCTTTTTGAGACAACGCCGGCAGAGAATCTCGAAAGGCGCGAGAAGCTATGCCGCACGGTCGACTCCATCAATGCCAAAATAGGGCATTGCGCAGTCAAACGCATTATGCCTGACAATAAAACAACATTACTACTTAGGTAGACAGGATTCCGGCTTTTGCCGGAATCCTGTTTGTGCTTTAATACGGCTGTTCAAATGTCAGGAAAAATCACATCTCAAATCATCGAGGAAATCCGAGCCAGAGTCGACATCGTCGACTTAATCGGCGCACGCATTACGTTGAAGAAAGCAGGGACTTCCTTCAAGGGTTGCTGTCCTTTTCATAACGAGAAAACCCCGTCGTTCCATGTTAATCCGGCCAAACAGTTCTACCACTGTTTCGGCTGCGGCGAGAGTGGCGATGTCTTCACCTTTCTTATGAAGCAGGACGGATTGAGTTTCACCGACGCCGTCCGCATGCTGGCCGAGCGTGTCGGTGTGGTAATCGAAGAACAGTATGATGAAAAAGCCCACGCACGCAAACTGCTGTATGCCATCCATACTGAACTAACGTCATTTTACCAGCGGTGCCTCCGGCAAACCAAAGCGGCAAAAGCGGCGCGCGACTATCTTTCCCAACGCAAGATTTCGGAATCCGTCATCGAGAGCTTCGGTATCGGTTACGCACCGGTCAGCCCGAAAAACTCTATTTTGCAGTGGGCCGCCAAACATAACTTCACGCCGGACCAGCTTGTCGCGGCCGGCGTGCTGTGCCCGCCCAATGAACAGGCGGCCGCAGATGACTTTTATGACCGTTTCTCAGGCAGGCTGATGTTCCCGATACACGACCGTCCCGGACGCGTCGTGGCTTTCAGCGGAAGACTGCTGGCCGAACGCCGCAAAGCCGCCAAGTACGTCAACAGCCCCGAGACCGACATTTTCACCAAAAGCCGTGTGCTCTACGCCTTGGACAAGGCCGCGCCGCGAATAGTCAAGCATCCGCGCCGCGAAGCGATTATTTGCGAAGGGCAAATCGACGTCATCCGCTGCCATGATTCCGGCTTCGACACGGCTGTCGCGGCGCAAGGCACCGCCTTTACTAAAGAGCATGTGCGTTTATTGAAAAGATACGCCGACAGTGTCGTGCTGGTCTTCGACGGAGACAGCGCGGGACGCAAGGCCGCTTTGCGCACTGGAGCGCTTTTCCTCGAAGAGGAGATA
Organism: uncultured Lentisphaeraceae bacterium; assembly: GCA_964557205.1. Taxonomy (GTDB): domain Bacteria; phylum Verrucomicrobiota; class Kiritimatiellia; order RFP12; family UBA1067; genus JAQVQN01. The sequence goes on along the minus strand of CAZKZI010000112.1, from coordinate 5,849 downwards.
CCAGTGCGCGTGGCGGTGTTGCCCAAAGGCGAGGACCCCGACTCAATACTGCGTGACCGTGACACATCTGTCTTTAGCGAACTGCTAGAGACCGCCGATTCAATCACCGCCTTTCAAATCAAGGCTTTCCGCGAGGATGAAAACCAGCCCGACTCTATCGACGCGCTGAAAAGAATAACAAGGGACGTTTTCGAGGTGCTTTCAGGCTGTGACGGAGCTGTGCTGCGAACAAGGTTGCTGCAAGAAGCAGCCGAACTGCTGCATCTACCCTACAGCGCTCTGGAGGAAGACCTGGAGAAGCACCGGGAAGCCGACCGCCAGCGTGCCGCCTATGCCGCTTCTTTCAAGTCTCAAGATACAGGGACACCTCAGACCTCAGAACAAACCCATACGACCCATTTTGGCCTTCAGGAAACACACAGGCCGGATGCTGATGCCAGTAATCATTTAAACGAAAACCCCGCCTTGGAGCCTCCGTCGAATTACGAAAGCTCCTTGTGTGAACTCCTGGTCGAAAACGAGCACGATATTGCGGTGTTGGGACTGGTCGATGAGTTTTTGCCTGAGCACATGATCGAGCACCCCTTCGCCCGGCTGCTGATCCGCACTCTGGTCGAACAGTGCCACACAGGCGATGACCTGCTAGCCAGACTGCATAGCACTGTGGAACCTTGCTGGCTGCCGTTACTGGAAGATCTTCTGACGCACAAGCACAAAATGCTGGGCGCTAAAGAAATGACCAAGGAAGATGCGGCCCGCGACTTGATCATCAGAATCTGGATAGCCCGGATAAAAACCAAGCGTGACCGCATAGATCTCGCATCAACTGCAGAAAACGACGCGGAACGCCTGACGCTCTCGACGCTCATGAAAAAGCTCGAGATACTGCCTTGGGAAAGCGCTTGCCTGCTTATACACGGAAAAATCCAAGCTGAGCTTCAGTCTCCGGACGCTTCCGGCGCCTGACCGGCAGGCGGTTTTGGCTGAATCTTGCGAACATGCAGAGGATAGCGCATGCGGAGCTGCTGATCTAACAGAATCTCAACCCAATGCGTACCGGCCTGACGGAACGCCAAATTGATGAACATTTCGACTGTCGTGGCGATTTGCTGTTCACCGGAAAGCTTGATGGGCACAGGCTGTCCTTCACCTACCACGGTTCTCCCGTCCGGTGCCACAATCCGTGACCGTTGCGTGAACTCGCCTTCGCCCATGCACCAACGGTTGATAAGGCATATTTTCGGACAGACAGGCTGGTTGACCGGTTGCATCAGCCCGTCGAAAATCCCTATCAGCATAAACTTACCGTTACGCTCCTGACGCACATCATCACACAAAACACTCGCCTGTAAATCCGGTATCATAAAAAACCTCGTAACAATTTGTTTTTATAATAGCGCATCAGGAACGGCTTTGACAGGACGAATGCGTTACTGACACAAGCGACGGATTCTGTTAAATTAATACTGTAAACGGCTGTTTTAGGAGTATTTAGCCAAGTTTTATCGCTTTGCACACTAATTATCCGATTGCTTTATGCTGCTTAATATCACTTTGAAATGGTGGCAGTTCTGGGGCGAGGGCGAGGAACTGTCAATCAAAACAGGCCGGGCGCTGCTGGCTCTGCCCGCTTTGGGCGGTCTGGTCAGCTCTCTGATGATCCGCTGGCTGGCGCCTTCCGCGACCGGCCACGACACCGACGCCGCCACAAAGGGGCCGAGAGTGACGCGTAACCCTGCAAGCCTGACAAAATGAAAAAAACGCTAGTCATAGAAGTCGCTGGCCTCGGGTTTGAATTCGCTGCCAATAATGGTCTGCGCACCCTTGAAGGACTGCCTTTGTGCCCGATGCTTACCGTCTTCCCCGCCCTCACATGCACTGTCCAGGCCACTCTGCGAACCGCTCAATTGCCGACCAGCCACGGTATTGTCGCCAACGGCTTTTTCGACCCAATCCTGCGTAAAACATTTATCTGGGAACAGTCTGCCGCGCTGGTCAGCGGCCAGCGCGTCTGGCAGGATTTTCGCGACCGCGGCGGCACGGTCGGTATGGCTTTTTTCCAGCAGAGTCTCGGCGAACAGGTTGACATGCTGTTATCTCCCGCGCCACTCCACACCCACGGCGGCGGCATGATCATGGCCTGCGCCAGCCAACCGCCTGAACTCTACACCCGCTTGTCTCGCAGTGTCGGCAGGCCTTTCCGGCTGCACCACTATTGGGGACCTCTCGCGTCGGCCAAGAGTTCCGACTGGATCGCGGAGGCGGTGGCAAGCCTGCTCGCTGCTCCCGACGCGCCGGAGTTGTGCTTCGCGTATCTCCCCGGCCTTGACTATGACCTTCAACGCTTCGGGCCCGCGCATCCCAAAAGCGCCCGGGCACTGGCGAAGGTCGTGCGGGAATTGACACTTTTGCTCCGCTCGGCCAGAACCAACGGCTACGAGACCGTCGTGTTCGGCGATTACGCGATCACCCCGGCCAGCAAGGGCGCGGTTTTCCCTAACCGCGCCCTGCGCGAGGCAGGCTTGCTGGCAACCAGAGAAATTAAAGGTATGCTGTATCCCGATTTCCACCACAGCCGTGCCTTTGCATTGGCCGACCACCAGGTCGCCATGGTCAGCTGCGCCGATACTGCGACAGTGCCGCTGGCGAAAGATATCCTGCAAAACATCGAAGGTGTCGGCAAAATTCTTGACCGCGCCGCTCAGACCCCCTTGGGCGTCGCCCACCCGCGTGCAGGCGATCTGCTCTTGTTGGCGGAGCCAGGCGCATGGTTCGCCTACCCCTGGTGGACCGCACCCCGTGAAGCCCCTGACTACGCAGGCCATGTGGACATTCACAACAAACCTGGCTATGATCCCTGTGAACTGTTTTTCGGCCATACCCCGCTGAACATCAGCCAGAACTCTTCCAAAATCTGCGGTACACACGGCCTCGTCGGTCAGGGACTCGAAACCGCCCTCTTTTCCACAATACCGCTAAATACAACCTCTTTGCTAGATCTTGCCACTTCACTGCACGATTGGCTCAACACATGAAAACCATCAACCAAGCTTTTTCCGTCTCTTACCGCTACCCGGTTGTTTTCACCCGTGGCGTCTTTGCTCCGTCAAACACTGTTCTCGCCAAGATTCTGATTAAAAAACACAGCGGGCCGCGCGCCCGCGCGCTGATGGTCGTCGACTCTGGACTGGCCGCCGCGACACCTGGGCTGACAAATATGATCGGCCGTTATTTTCATGCGCGGCCGGATCTTATGCTTGTCCGCAAGCCGCTGATCGTTTCAGGCGGCGAGAATGCCAAGAACGGCTGGAACAGTGTACGCGAGATCATGACCGCAGCAGGCGCGGAACACCTTGACCGCCACAGTTATGTAATCGCCGCCGGAGGCGGCAGCGTCCTTGACATGGCTGGTTTCGCCGCCTCGCTTGTCCACCGCGGCTTGCGCTTCATACGACTCCCGACCACCGTGCTCGCGCAAAACGATGCCGGGGTCGGAGTCAAGAACGGCATGAACGACGGCGGCGCCAAAAATTTCGCCGGGACCTTTTATCCGCCTTATGCGGTCATTGACGATTTCGAGTTCCTTAAAACTCTGCCGCAACATGAATGGATCGGAGGCCTTGCCGAGTCTTTCAAGGTCGCCATCATCAAGGATAAACCGTTTTTCCTGTGGCTGATAAAAAATACCGGCGCCTTGCGTGACCGTGACCAGAAACTCATGGAGCAGGCCGTACACAAAACCGCCGCTCTGCACCTGCGCCATATCGCCACCTCGGGCGACCCTTTCGAGTACGGTAGCGCGCGTCCGCTCGACTTCGGTCATTGGGCAGCGCACCGCCTGGAATTGATGTCGGACTTTGCACTGGGGCACGGACACGCCGTCTCTGTCGGCATCGCGCTCGACACAACCTACGCTATGCTGAAACGCTACATTACCCCTGCCGAACAAAAAGCCGTGCTGGACGGCCTGACCGATTGCGGCCTGCCGGTGTGGTCGTCTTTGTTGGCCCGTAAAGGCTCGGATGGTGAACCGGAAGTGCTCGCAGGCTTGGAACAATTCCGCGAACACCTCGGGGGACGGCTTTGCGTGACCCTGCCCGCGTCTCTCGGTAATAAACGCGAAGTCCACACCATGAGCCTTGCCCTGATCAAAAAATCCCTTGCCCTGCTCGCCCTCGCGGCTCCGGCCGAAACCGTTACTGTCCCAAAACCCTAACCACTAAACCCTGAACTCTCCGCTTGCACAAACCGGAGGTTTCGCAAGTGCCTAAATCATGCCTGTGACCGAAAAAAACATTCTCTGGTGGGGACGCTCTGATCCCGCATACTCCCGCAACGGTATTTTACGCCGACACCTGTCGACTCTAGGTTGGCGCATTATGGATTTCAGTCCTGCCTTTTCGCCTGCGGGAGACCTTGAAGCCTGCCTGCGGCGTATCGCCAAACCTGACCTCGTCTGGGTGCCGTGCTTCAGACAACGTGACATGGCTGCCGCACGCCGCTGGTGCGACCGTCAACGCGTACCGCTACTTTTCGACCCGCTCATCAGCGCCTATGACAAGCAGGTATGGGAGCGCTTCAAACTGCCGGACGGCAGCCGTCAGGCCGACCGCTTGCTGAAAAGGGAGCGCACTATATTCAGCATGGCTGACATCGTGCTGGCGGACACAGCGTGCCACGCCGCGTTCTTTTCGGAACGATTGGGCGTGAGTCCCGATAAAGTCCGCGTAGTGTACGTCGGAGCAGACGAGTCGCTGTTCAGCCCCGCGCCCGCGCGTGAGCCGAATTCTCCTGCCGACGTGCTATTCTACGGCAGTTTCATACCGCTGCACGGCGCACAGACCATCATCGCGGCGGCGCGCTGTTATCAGGGCCCGCCCGCGCGCTGGAGCTTGCTGGGCGACGGTCCGGCAAAACAGGCGTGTGTACAGGCTGCCGCCGGATTGCACAACGTTTTTTTTGAAGAACGCCTGCCATACAGAGAATTGCCCGCGCGCATCCGCCGCGCGGATATCCTGCTGGGAATTTTCGGCACAACCATGAAGGCCGGCCGTGTCATACCCAACAAAGTTTTCCAAGCCTTGGCATCAGCACGCCCGGTAGTGACTCGCTCATCCGCAGCCTACCCCGCCGAGTTTCAGCATCACGACGCGCTTTCCTGCGTGCCGCCGGGCAATGCGCACGCACTGGCCGCAGCAGTGGCTTCATGGCTGGAGCATCCCGATATTCTGCCGCGCCGCTCAAATGCCGCGCGGGATCTGTTTGAACGGCACTTTTCCGCTCGCGTCATTCTCGCCCAGCTCAGTAACGCATTAGCAACACCAGTGGCTTAAATAGCTTGGAAACTTAACAAATGAGTCAAGTTTTGTAATGTTGCAGAGTAAAATCGGTGTCGAGGTCGAAAGGATGTTTAAAAAACATTCTGATTTCTGAATTCTGTCTTCTGAATTCTGGGTATGCTTCAATTATTGTGACGTGCACCCGGTCTAAATCCTCTGGACGGAGCGCATGACGTCGTGTAAGCTTTATTTTAATTCACTAGCATCCCATAGCCTGAAGAGGAACGAACCGCACGCCACCTTGGCGTAACCACTAAACGTTCCGCAAGCCATCGTTGTTCGCATCTATTATGCGGGGGGGTAAAATAGTCAACCCAAAATTTAACCCGTAAAAGCGGGGGTCTGATCCTGAAAAGCGTCCAAAAAGCGTCAAAAGCAACCTTATGTGTGAGTCCGATTTCTGTGTGCCATTATGGTTTCATGATAACGAGCCGTCCAAACGGGCTGACATGCCCTTTTTTAAGCATTAAACTCCCACCCCTTGCGGTAGCGCCGTTTAATAAGTGCAGC
>CAZKZI010000111.1:0-11229 GCA_964557205.1 uncultured Lentisphaeraceae bacterium | reverse complement strand
TACTGGGCAAGTAAGCGCGAAAAAAGCTCGGGGTCAGCTTATTTTAGGCCGACCCAGAGCTTCTACTTGACCTTGCGGCCAAGTGCTGGCAAAATAATTATATGCAAATGAGAAAAAGCAGTCCGATATCCGGCCTGCTTATAAGGAGAACTTATGACCAACGCAAACACAAAAGGTTTTACACTGGTTGAACTGCTCGTCGTGATCGGAATTCTAGGCATCCTTTCCGCAGCTCTCTTCCCGGCCATCTCTAACGCTGTCATGCAGGCCAACATGACAGCCGTCGGCACACGCGGACGCGATATCTTCGTGGCTATAACCGGTGCCAACACAGAGCGCGAGCCGTTGGGGCTAGGAAACGTATGGCCCAAGACCAAAGCCCCCTCGGGCGCCGACACCAGCAGCGGCGAGCCTGACATCGCCGACAAGGCCTTCGGAACCGCCGAAGAGTATTTCGAATTCCTGTATGACGGTAAAAACGTCGGCAAGCCGGTGTGGAGTCCCTATGTGGCCGGCTTCGATTACGGCAAGCTGGCAGGCGCGGGCGTCTCTTCGCAGCCCGGCGGTTCAACCACTCTAGACAAACAGTATGTCATGTGGAGTATCGCCGCCAACGTGCGCGACGAGATGGAGGACATCATCCCGATTCTGGTCACCCGTAATGTGAGCTGCGGTCAGTTGGCGATCAAGTACGAGGGCAAGTCCGCCACAAAAGTCGATTTGGGTAAAACATTCGCGACACCCTTCTCGAACAAGGCTTTCGTCATGGTCCGCAAAGGCGGCGCGATCTTCAAGGCTCGCGACAAGTACTGCAACCTCAGGGTCATCTATCAGGGCCAGCAGTTTGACCTTAATCCCACCAGCGGCGGCGGTACCAGTGATCTGGATCCCTTCCAGTATCTGATCCCCGGCGGACGCGAGACACCTTCGGGCTCATAAGCTGAAATCTCGCAGGAATTATACAGACAAAGGGGAGCGGCTCGCCGCTCCCCTTTGTCTTGGGGATCTTTGACGATGATAGCGCGCGTGGCCACAGACATCTCGGCAGACCGGCTCTTCGACTATACCGTGCCGAAGGCGTTGGCCGCGTGTCTGCGCGTCGGCCAGCGTGTGCGCGTGCCATTCGGCTCGCGCACTGTTGAAGCGTATGTGATCGAGGTTACTGAGGATGCCGCTCCGTCCCCGGCACCTCCCGATCTCTTTAATCTGTCGGACCGGGCGGACATGTCAGACGTGTCGGACAAGTCGGATCGTTCCCATGCCCGCCGACTGCGTCAGATCCTCGCGATCGAGGACGACACACCTTTCCTCTCGCCGGATTTGATCCGGCTGGCTCGCTGGATCGCGGATTACACCTGTACGCCGTTGGAGGTCTGCCTGCGCTGCACCCTGCCCGCACCTGTCCGTAACCGCGGTGTCCGCGCCAAAGAACGATTGTATGTTTCACCGACAGACCAACCCAACGGCCTCACCAAACGTCAAGCCGAGCTGCACGCCAATCTAGCGCGGGTCGGCGGCGGCTGGCTTCACAGTCTGACCCGCGAATTCTCCTGCTCACCGCAGACGCTGAAAACCCTGGCCGAAAAAGGCGCGGCCGTGATCGAACCACGCCAGATGCGCCGCGACCCCCTGGCCCGGCGCAAGATCCTGCCAAGCCACCCCATGCCGCTGATGCCCGAGCAAGCCGCCGCATTGGCGCAGATTCTCTCGCTACTGGATCCGTCGGATGCGTCGGACCCGTCAGACAAGTCGGACTTCCCAAAAAAAACTGTCGCGCCGAAACCGCTTCTGCTCTTCGGCGTGACTGGCTCCGGCAAAACCGAGGTTTACCTCCAAGCCATCGCCAAGGTGCTGGAACAAGGCCACGGCGCGATTGTGCTGGTGCCTGAGATCGCCCTCACCCCTCAGACAGTCCAGCGCTTCGCTGCCCGTTTCGGCCAGCGCGTGGCAGTACTCCACAGCGCCCTCAGCGACGGCGAACGCTTTGACGAGTGGCACCGCATCCGCAGCGGGGCGGCCACGGTGGTGGTCGGCCCGCGCTCGGCAGTTTTCGCGCCGGTGCGCGACCTCGGACTGATCGTGGTCGACGAGGAGCACGAACCCTCTTACAAACAGGACGAGGCCCCGCGCTACAATGCGCGCGACGTGGCCGTGATGCGCGCACACCTTGAAAAATGTTCCGTGGTGCTCGGCAGCGCCACTCCCGCCATGGAGACCTGGCTGAATGTCAAACGCGGCAAATACACTTTGGCGCACCTCTCGAAGCGCGTGGCCGGACGCGCCATGCCGCGCGTGCGTCTGGTTGACATGCGGATAGAGAGAGCCAAGGCCGGACACGCCCGGATTTTTTCCGATGACCTGCTCTCGGCCATCCGGTTGCGTATGGAGCGCGGCGAGCAGTCGATACTATTTCTAAACCGGCGAGGTTTTGCCAACTCCCTGCTCTGCCCCGCTTGCGGCCATGCGGAAACGTGCGAGGCATGCAACATCGCGTACACTTTTCATCAGGCCGACAACTGTCTGCGCTGCCACATATGCGGGGGTTGGCGCCATGTGCCAGACAAGTGTCCTGAATGCGGCGACCCCGCCTTCAAATACGCGGGCTTCGGCACGCAAAGGGCAGAGTCGGCACTGCGCAAGTGCTTTCCGCAGGCGCGCATTCTGCGCATGGACGCGGATGTGACCTCGCGCAAGCATAGTCACGACGAACTGCTGGCAATCTTCAAGAGCGGACGCGCCGATATCCTGCTCGGCACCCAGATGATAGCCAAGGGTTTGGATTTCCCGAACGTGACACTGGTGGGAGTGCTGATGGCAGACCTCAGCCTGAACATGCCGGATTTCCGTGCCGCAGAGCGCACCTACCAATTGCTGGCGCAGGTTTCAGGACGCGCGGGTCGCGCCGATTTGCCGGGCGAGGTCTTTCTGCAAACCTACTCGCCCGAGCATCCGGCCGTTCGTGCCGCCGCCTCTGACGAAGGCTTCGAGCCCTTTGCCGAGCGCGAACTCGCCGAACGTGCCGAAGGCGGCTACCCCCCCTACAGCCGTCTTGTCTGCCTGACCCTCAAAGGCGCCTCGGAAGACAAGACCCGTTTCAGCGCCGAGACTTTAGCCAAAGAACTGTCGGGCCAGTCCACCAATACCAGCCGCTTCAGGGTCTCTTCCGCCTGTCCCGCGCCACTCGCCAAGGCCAAGGGCTTTTTCCGCTACCAGCTTATGATGATGGCACCGACTACGTGCGCGATGACCACGCCGCTGAAAGCTGTCTTGTCACGCAAACCGCTGCCGCCGGATGTCTCGCTGGCCATCGATGTCGACGCCCTCAACATAATGTAGCGCCAAGCATCGGCAACCCTTGGCTCCTCTGCGGTTAGACCATCCGAGCAACACCAACTTTATAACTCGCCCCCGCCGTGCATCATCCTTTAAATATCACAAACTTGCGCATGGCATAGTTGATAAGCAAAGCGACAATTATGTTTGCGCCGAAGGCTAGCGTGGTCTGTATGTCCGCCTGTGTGATCAAGAGCGTCTGGAGCGCGGTTCCGATCACCCAGCTTATGCCGGAGACCGCAAAAAATAGAAGGAACTCCTTAACCCAGTGATGGCGTCCAGGTCTGAAGACAAACATTCGGTTCAGCACATAGCAGAAGATGTTCGAGACCGTGAAACCTATCGCATTGCAGCACGCCGCGTTAAAGGCGCGCATGCCCTGCGGGATCGCTGGGGCGGTCAGACCCAACAGCCGCACTGTGATATCATCCTGCGTCAGGCAAGGCAGCAGGACCCAGCCGCAGAGGAAGAACACCAGTATATTGATACCGGTCGCCATCCCGCCTACAATACCGTATTTCAAGAACTGCACCAGAGGATGTGCATCATGCCCCAACTGCCGTTTGATTAGTGCCATCATCGCTTACTTATCTCCGTTTTGGTGTTGTTACAATACCAAACCCCGCGCCCGGAGACCAGCCGCGCCCGACAACTCCACGAAAAATCCGTGCTCATCCATGGTTCTGATTTGCGGCACTTAGCAAACAATTTCGCAGGCCATTGCCACACCTTCCCCGCTAGGGTGTGCTTCATAATAGTTTAAACGCACCCTGAATTCTGACTTCTGGTTGCAATTAAACACAGTTGAATCGCACCTTCTCCACTACCCTGCCAGAACCTGCGCTTGACCGGAAGGAAGCCCAAACGTTAAAGTAACAGTCTTGCGTATCCGAAGAAGGTTAAATAACCAGGAGTAATTAGATGAGTGATTCAACTGCCGCATCGTTGCAGAGTGGTGTGATTGTAGAGTTTGACTTTGCGGTTCTGCCGGGACATAAGCTTTTGCTAGACATTTGCCGCACGCGCTTGGCTAAGGATGGCATCACGCTTGACGAGAAGCTGATGGCGCGCATTATGAACGGCAAATCGTTCTCTGCCGCCCTAAAAGTCTTGAGCAAGATAGTTAATAAGCCTATCGAGACCTCTGAAATCACCTCTGAGTGCTACGCTCTATTCGAGGAGGCGATCAAAAACGAGGTGTCCAAAATGCCAGCCGGTTTCTCGGCCTTTGTAAAAGCTTTGCAGGCCAAGGATCTGAAGGTCGTAATCGTCACGCGCGCCGACGTCGAGACGGTGCAGTCGGCCTTATCCGAACTGCAAGGCGATAATCTGGTGGTGGTGCGCGACACGGCCAGCGGCTTCGGCTTCTACAGTTGGGATGCCTGGCGCCGTGCGGCCAATAACAATGACATGTCCGAACGCCTTTGTGTGGCGGTGGTCGGCAGCGGCTACTCTGCAAAGTCCGCCCTGATTTCCGGCATGGGCATCATAGCCAAGCCCAACAGCCTGACGGAACATCAGGATTTCGGCGGATGCGATACCGTAATCGACAGTTTCGCGGCCAAGACCGCCGCAGAGGCGCTTCGCATTCTGCAAATCTGAGGCGAGGCGTCAATTGTTACCGCGCGATGCTGCGCAGCCCCGTTTCAATGATGAAACGGGTTTTGTTTTTTGCTGGAGGTTTTTTGATGACAGGAGCAGATCTGCCGGACGTGGTGCGGCTTTATGAGGTGATGAAGAAACTTCGGGGGCCGGAAGGTTGCCCCTGGGACAGAGAACAGACCATGCAAACGCTCAAGCCTTGCCTGCTGGAAGAGACCTACGAGCTGCTGGACGCCATGGATGGCTCGGCTCTGGCGCCGCATCTGGAGGAACTCGGCGACGTGTTGCTGCAGGTGGTTTTCCAGTGCGCCATCCGTGAGGAAGAGGGTCTTTTCGACTTGAACGCGGTGGCTGCGGCCCTGACCCAAAAACTGATACGACGCCACCCCCACGTCTTCGGCGATGTCGTGGCTGACTCAGCCGGGCACGTCTTGCGTAACTGGGAAGCGATCAAACGCACCGAACGCGGCAAAGAACCGGGCAAATCGGCTCTGGACGGGGTTCCGGCCACGCTGCCGGCCCTGCTTAAAGCGCAACGCATCCAGGAGAAGGCGGCGCACGTGGGCTTCGACTGGAAGGAGGCTTCCGGCGCCACGGAAAAGCTCTCCGAGGAACTCGCCGAGGTACAGGAGGCCGTAGCAGCAGATGACCGGCAGCATGTCCGCGAAGAGGTAGGCGACCTGCTTTTTTCTGTCGTGAACTATTGCCGGTTTCTAGGCGTGGACGCCGAAAACGCGATGGATGAAGCCAACAAGAAGTTCGCGCGCCGTTTTAAGGCGGTTGAACTGCGCGCCGCGCAACAAGGCAAGAGTCTGACCGAAATGGATCTGGCAGGCATGGACGCCTTGTGGAATGAGGTCAAGACCGATGAAAGGAACTCGGCGGGTTGATTACAAAACCGTCATGAAGAAAACCTTGGAAAACCCTCATGAAAATGGCATCCTTACCGTGATTTTTTGGCTGTTTGGTTTTAAGAGGAAATCTCTATTCCGCTGTAGCAGTTGAATCTAATTTACGGGTTTTGCCCGCAGCAGTTGTTTAGGAGACGTATGGCTGATCGCAAGAATGAACAAAACAAGCCCAGACCGCTGATTAACGCCGATGAGTGCAAAAGCTGCGGGCGTTGCATCCACGCTTGCCCCAGCAAATGCCTGCGCCTTTCCGACAAGCTCAACCGGCGCGGCATGCGGCCGGTGGAATACACGGGCGAAGGTTGTACCGGCTGCGAGGTCTGCTTCTACAACTGCCCTGAACCTTATGTGATCACGATCGAGAAGCCGTAAGAGCATGCCGGGCGCGAAACCGTCCATGAAGAGAGACCGATAGCGAATGACTAAATTTGTCAAGGGAAACGAAGCGGTGGTGATCGGCGCGATGTATGCCGGTTGCGATGTCTATTTCGGCTATCCTATCACCCCCGCCAGCGAAATCGCGCATGCGGCGGCCAAGTGGTTTCCCGCCGTCGGCCGCGAGTTCTTGCAGGCGGAATGTGAAACGGCCTCGATCAACATGGTTTACGGTGCGGCGGCAGCGGGCGGCCTGGCCATGACCGCCACCTCCGGCCCTGGCATGAGCCTGATGCAGGAGGGCTTATCCTATATGGCGGGGGCCGATCTGCCGGGGGTGATCGTCAATATCATGCGCGCCGGCCCCGGTCTCGGCAACGTATACCCGGAACAGGGCGACTACAACCAGTCGGTCAAAGGCGGCGGCCACGGTAACTACAGATGCGTGGTCCTGGCGCCCGCCAGCGTGCAGGAAATGTGCGACATGACCATGCGCGCGTTTGAACTTTCTTTCAAGTACATGACGCCTGCGATCGTGTTGGCAGACGGCCTGCTGGGTCAGATGATGGAAACTCTTACCCTGCCGGTCTATGAACTGCCCAAACCGGACACAAGCGCTTGGGCGGTACATGGCACGGCCGCCACCCGCCAAAACCTTATCACCTCCATCTTCCTCGACGCCGCCACTCAGGAAAAGCACAACCTTCGCTTGCAGGCCAAATACGCGGCGATGCGCGATGACGCGCGTCACGAAGCTTACCTGTGCGCCGATGCCGACTTGGTACTGGTGGCTTACGGCATTTCCAGCCGCATCGCCAGGACCGCCACCGACATTCTGCGCGAAGAGGGTGCCAAGGTCGGCGTGTTCCGCCCCCTCACGCTAAGCCCTTTTCCCAACCGGGCTTTATGCGACTCGCTGGACGGGCGCAAGGTTTTGGTCGTGGAACTCAGCGCCGGACAGTTCCGCGACGATATCATCTTCCGGATGGCCAGCACAAGCGGACACTGCTCTCCGGTCGCACTCTGCAATCACATGGGCGGAATCATCGTCACGGTCAATGAGGTTTTAGAAAAGGCCCGCGCTTTACTGGGGCGTTAGCGGAACAGGATCAATGACACAAAAGAAAACAGTCGGCATGTACGAGTCATTCGTCCGCAGCGGACGAGAAACACGTTCGACCCACTACTGTGCGGGCTGCGGCCACGGCATCATCCATAAACTGATCGCGGAAGCCATGTCGGAACTTGGCCTGCAGGACCGTACGATCATTATCAGTCCCATCGGCTGCTCGGTCTTCGGCTATTACTATTGGGACTGCGCCAATCTCGGCGCGGCACATGGTCGCGCCCCCGCCGCAGGCACAGCCATCAACCGCCTGCGGCGTGACGCGGTGTTGACCCTGTACCAAGGCGACGGCGACCTCGGCGCCATCGGTTTCAACCATACTTTTCAGGCCGCCAGCCGCGGTGAACACATGGCTGTCTTCTTCATCAATAACGCGACCTACGGCATGACCGGAGGTCAGATGGCTCCGACCACCCTGATCGGAACTAAGACCACGACCACGCCTTATGGACGCGACCCGCTTACGGACGGCTACCCCCTGCATGTCTGCGAGGTGCTCAACCAGCTTAAAGCGCCGATCTATATCGAGCGGGTGTCCGTGGCCGACACCCGACGTATCATGCAGGCCCGCCGCGCGGTGCGCAAAGCTTTCGAGATCCAGCGTGACGGTAAAGGCTATGTTTTTATAGAGTTCTTGTCTCCCTGCCCCACGACATTGGGTTGCAATGCCGTCCAAGCCGCACAGTTTTGCATAGACCAGATGGAGCGGGAGTTTCCCCTCGGCTGCCTGCGCGACAACAGCGAGGCTGCCGCGCCCCGTGCGCCGTTGAAAAAGACAATGTCGGTCGTTGAATTTTTCAAGCGTTCCGGGGAAAGCCAGGCACCTGCGGAACAGGTAGACCGTCAGATCACCGAGCGCCATCTGAAATTCGCCGGTTTCGGCGGACAGGGTGTCATGAGCCTCGGTGTCTGCGTGGCTGAGGCCGCCCGTCTGGCAAGCCGTTTCACAACATGGTTTCCAACCTACGGGCCTGAACAACGCGGAGGTTCCGCCGCGTGTTCGGTGATTATATCCGGCACCCCTATCGGCTCGCCGGTCGTCGATTTCCCGCATGTGCTGGTCTGCATGAACCAACCCTCGTACGAACGCTTTGTCGGCACAGTCCGACCCGGCGGAACGGTTGTCGTCGATGCCACCGTACCGCTGAACGTCAAAGCCCCAGAAGGCGTCAACGTCTTACAGATGCCCGCGATCGACCTGTCGACCAAGCTGGGCAGTCCAAAGTCGGCTAACACCATCATGTTGGCGGCCTTGGCGTGGCTGGGCATTACCGGTCTGCGCCAGGATCATATGCTGGCGGCCTTCGAGACCGGATTTAGCCGCAAGCCCGAATTGATGGATTCAAATCGGATGCTTTTCCGCGAGGCCCAAGTCTGGATAAAGAAAAACATGCCGCCTGGACAGCACTCTTCTTGACTTCCGACCGGACGATTGCACGCTTGAAAATTTTTGCGGGCAAGGCCGATTAACTCACAGCTTGCAACAATTTCGGGAGTAAGGTACGCAGACCAGCGGTGAGTGTTTTATGGTGGGCGCTACAGGATTCGAACCTGTGACTTCTACCGTGTGAAAGTAGCGCTCTAACCAACTGAGCTAAGCGCCCGCACCTCAAAAACGCTTAATTTATATCACCGAGCACCGCGGTGAGTCAAGGTCGGCAAGGTTGCGCGACAAAAAAAACGGCGCCGACGGGTAACGGGAGATAACACGATGTGTAATCAGGACAACGAAGATTCGTTGCACGAGCTGGAAACGCTTATCGGTTACACCTTTGCCGACCGCCAACTGCTGGCGACGGCCTTGACCAGTCCCTCTTACCGGGCCGAGCCGGGACAAGAGTCGGCAAAAGACAACCAGCGCCTTGAATTTTTTGGGGACGCGGTCTTCGGCCTGCTGGCCGCCGAGCATGTGTTCACGCGTTATGCCGACGAAGCCGAAGGCTCCCTCACGGTGCGGCGCAGCCGCATGGTCAGTGGCAAGGCGCTCGCCGACCTGGCGCGCGGTATCGGCCTGGGTAAATATCTGCGTATGCGCAAACACGACGAGGCGAACGGCGGACGCGACAAGGATCGTTTTCTAACCGAGGCCATGGAGGCTCTGTTCGGAGGTGTCTGGCGCGATGGTGGCCTCGATGCCGCACAGACGGTTTTCGCCCGGCTGACCGCAGCCTGCCCGCAAAAGCCGCTGGACCAGTGGGCCGACAATCCCAAAGGCCAACTTCAGGAACTGGCGCAACGCCACGCCTGGCCGGATTCGCCGACCTATACCCTGCTCGATTGCAAAGGCCCGGACCACGCGCCGGAATACACCGTGCAGGCCAGCGTCCTGGGCGGACACGCGGCCGTCGGCTCGGGCAAGACCAAGCGCGAAGCCGAGGCCGCCGCCGCCAGCGCCCTGCTGCGCCTGCTGCACACGACGACACCTGCTGAAACACAACCCTGAACTTTCTTCACCAGTACCGCGATATGTTCAGGAAAACCATGATATTGACGGCATTGACCAGATCGATCAGAAAGGTCCCGGTGATCGGTACCACCAGAAACGCCCGTTCGGCCGGACCGTAATGCTCAGTCAAAGTCTTCATGTTCGCGATGGCATTCGGCATCGCCCCCAGCCCGAAACCGCACTGCCCCGCCGCCATCACCGCCGCGTCGTAGTCGCCGCCCATCACGCGGAAGGTCACGAAACGGGCGAACACCGCGATCAGCGTCACCTGCGCTGCAAGTATCAACAACATCGGGCGCGCCACCCCGCCCAGCTCGATCAGGTTTAGACTCATCATCGCCACCGACAGGAAGATTCCCAATGCTATACCCGATATCCGCTTGATCGGCCCGGTGCGTATGATGTCCTTGTTGCAAATCTCCGCGACATTGCGCACCACCACCCCTAGAAAAAGCGCCCCCATATATACCGGGAAGACAATCCCGGCCTTCTGCACACCCAGACTGATCCAAGCCCCTGCCTTTACGCAAAACAACACCGCCAGCAGATGCCGCCAGAACCCGCTGCCGTGTTCAGTCAGTTTGATTAGGTCGGATATAATGCCAGTCGAGTGGGAGGATCTCGAAACTGCCGGTTGCCAATCGGTCTCGGGTGAACTCAACCCCTTGCCGCGGATCAGCGCGCCGCCGACCGGGCCGCCCAGCAACCCGCCTGCCACCACCCCGAAGGTCGCGGAAGCGGCGCCGATTACCGCTGCCCCGGCCAGCCCCGCCGTCTCGAACTCCGGCGCGAACCCCATCATAGTGCCATGCCCGCCGGTCAACGCCACACTGCCACACATCAAACCCAGCAGACGCGGCTCGCCCAACAGTGACGCCAGCCCGGAGCCGACCAGATTCTGCGAGACCGCCAAAACTGCCGTCAGCCCCAAAAAAAACAACACCTGCACGCTACCGCGCTTGATCAGCGACCAACTGGCGTTCAAACCGATACAGGCGAAAAACGCCACCAAAAAAGGCATGTTCACGTTCTTGACCGGTGTCTGCAACCACTCCGCTTCCGTGCATACCAGCCAAGTCCACCAAGGCGCCGACACGTCGGTCTGGAAACTCACGCCGGAACCAACGAAAAGATTGAACGCCAAGATAGCCAGTGCCACCGTCAGCCCCCCCGCCACCGGCGCCGGAATGTTAAACCGGTTCAGCCACCATACCTTCTTAACCAGCCACTCGCCTGCCAAAAGTACCGGCACCGCCAGCAAAACCGCGATCCACGGAGAAAATACCATCGTCCCCGATCCCTTCTTTCATCATCCCCATAAAAGCGAAGCAGTATGACCCATAACTCACTTTGATCACCTATCCGGTCCCTGCCACCGCAAAAAAGCGAAGCGGGTGTGGGCCAGGGCGCACTTCATCCACCCATCCGGTCCATGC
>CAZKZI010000110.1:0-11540 GCA_964557205.1 uncultured Lentisphaeraceae bacterium | reverse complement strand
CTCAAAAAGCAATCGAATGAAAGCAAGTTGTCCTTGTAAAAGACAGTGTCAATTAGATGCCTGATGGCAGATATGCAGACCTATTTCTCACAAGCTCGTGAAAAGAACGATTCTGTTATTCGTGGCCGGCGGTGTCGGTGCGAAGAGTGCGAGCTTTCGGTGCATGTTGTGGAGACGCCGACGCCGACGGTATGCCCTTACTGCCAGAAGCTTTTGAAACACGAGGGCACGGCGGTTAAGCTGTCGCCGGAGTTCCCGGTGCCGAGCAATCAGGAGATACGGAATCGCCTGGACAAGCTTTACGCGCGCCCGCCGCGAATAATTGTGCTGTTGATTTCGGCAACGGCTATGTTCATGCTGGGATGGGCGGTTTTTTTGCAACTGCGCGGCGTGGAGAACTACTGGTACCAGCCGATGGTGAGCATATATTCGTTGTTGGCGGGAATCTTTGTAGTCTCACGTTTTATCATCGCGGCGTTTTATGTGGCACCCAAGGATTGCGGTTATGCACCCACGGTTACGGTGCTGGTGCCCTGTATGAACGAGGGCGCGGTCATCCGCCAGACGATCGAGCGTATTTTCGCCGCCGGCTACCCGACGGACAAACTGGAGGTGGTCTGCGTCAATGACGGTTCCACCGACAATACTTTGCTGGAGATGCTGGCTGCGCAGTCGCGACATCCGCAGCTGGTGGTGGTGGATTTTGAGCGAAACCGCGGTTTATGCCACGCTTGGGGGGTGGCTGTGCTGATAGCGCGAGGCGAGTTTATGGTCTGTGTGGATTCCGACACCTTCATTTTTCCGGGGTCACTGCAAAAGCTGATGCAGGGCTTTGTCGATACCTCGGTGGGCGGCATCTCCGGGCATTGCGATGTCGAGAACGCGGATTTCAACCTGCTGACCCGCATGCAGGATGTGCGCTACTATTTCTCGTACAAGATCATGAAGGCGGCGGAGAGTGTGTTCGGTACGGTGAGTTGCCTGCCGGGGTGTTTTTCGGCTTACCGCCGGGTGTGCGTGCTGCATGTGCTTGACGATTGGATGAACGCCACGGTGCTGGGCAGCCACGGCAATTTCGCTGATGACCGCTCGCTGACCAACCGGATACTGAAGGACTACAAGATACTCTACGACGACGAGGCGCTGGCCACGACCATCGCGCCGGAAAACTGGATGCAGTATACACGCCAGCAGTTACGCTGGATGCGTTCCTATCTGCGTGAGATCGTCAAGACCGGCCGGTTCATGTGGCGCAAACATCCGGTGCCTGCGCTGTCGTGGTACGCCATGATGTGGATGCCGATCTTAGAGCCGGTCGTGATGATACAAGCTTTGGTCATCGGGCCGATAATGGCCGGACAAGTGACCGCCTCCTACACTATCGGCGTGGTCGCGATAACAGCGGTGTGGTCATTGCACTTCTGGGCTTCGACCGGAAGGCGCTGGTGGTGGGCGGGCTTTGTGTTCACGCTTTCGTACATCGCCTTCTACAGTTGGCAGATCTATT
The DNA here is from genome assembly GCA_964557205.1 of uncultured Lentisphaeraceae bacterium. Classification (GTDB taxonomy): domain Bacteria; phylum Verrucomicrobiota; class Kiritimatiellia; order RFP12; family UBA1067; genus JAQVQN01. Next base: position 10,033 of record CAZKZI010000110.1, on the reverse strand, counting down.
GGGCGTTGTTGAGCCTGCGCGGCAGAAAATGGGGGACTCGCGGATGAAAACACCGGACGGCACGGAAATCGATAAAGAGGCGGTTGCTGGCGCCAGTGGCGCTGACGGCGAGCCGTTGGATTTGGAAATGGACAAAGCTTGGGCGCGGCCCGTGGCCATGGCCAAAGACCGCAACGTGCGGGTCTGGCTGGTGTTTCTGGGGCTGGTTTGTCTGGGCGTGGCCCTTTGGACCCCTTTGCGGGCGCTCTATTACCGCTACGGTTACAAAAAGGTTGAGGTTGCGGTGATTCGCGACGCGGACACGTTTGTGGCCATCGCATATTACGGGATTAACAGCGAGGCGCAGCCGGGGTCGCGGGACATCACGCGGGCGGCATTCGAGCAGCATCTGCGGCTGCTTCGCGAGCGGGGCTACATTCCGATCAGTTTGGCGGATGTTCGGGCGTTCTATAAAGAGGGCAAGCTGCTGCCGCGCAAGGCTGTGTTGATGACCTTCGAGCAGTCGCGCAAAAGCTCCTATTTCGAGATCCGCAAGTTGCTGCACAATTACAAGTGGAAGGCCGTGATGGGGGTGGTCACCACTCCCATGCACAAGCGGGATGCGCAGACTCTGCTGTGGCCGTATCTGCGAGATATGGTGACCATGAGTTACTGGGATCTTGCGGCGCAGTCCGAACGCGGCTTCGAATTTATAGAGACTAGCCCTTCTGGACGTAAGGGACATTATCTGTCCAATCCTTTGTGGAAAAGCGACGAGTCGCGTTACGAATTGCCGTCTGAGTTCAATAAGCGTGTGGCAGAAGACCACACCAAGGTGATCGCCGAGTTTCAGAAAGAGGTCGGGTTCAAACCAGTGGCATTTTTCTTCCCCTTTGGCGATTACGGGCAGTACGAGGAGCAGGCTAAGGTCGTGCGGGTGAGCAACCTGCATCAGGTTGGAGCCAACTACGATCTCGGCTTCACCTTGGGTCAACTGGCGCTTAACAGCCGCGCCAGCGATCCGCGCCGACTTAACCGGCTGCTGGTAAATCCAGAGTGGACACCCTTGGAGTTTATTAACAAACTTGACTCTTTCTGGCCGCTGGATCCGGTTCAGGAAGGATATGACCGTGGCTATGAGGCGGAGCGTTGGATCGGAGAGTGGGGCGATGTTTTCATCCGTGACAACGAGCTGGTTCTGCGGGCCATACCGCCGGTCAATCCGGTCATGACATCCCAGCAGGCGCCCAGCACGTCAACCGCGGGCGCCAAAGCCTGGTTGGCAGGCAGCGACACTTTCAAAGACGGATTCATCTCGATCCGGTTCCAGCTTAAGCGCGGTCTTTTCGGTGTCTATCTGCGTTCAACGCCTGTGGGTTCGTATGTGTATTTCAGCCTCGATGACGCAGGGCAGGTTTCGGTGCGGCAGCGCCTGCCGGACATGGACGAGCTGATATTGGCCACCGACGGGCTGATCGGCGATCTCTCATCGAGCCACGAACTGCTGTTGAGCATTCGAGACAACCTGCTGTTCACGCGACTGGACAACAAGACGCTTTTCGGCGGACGGATTCTTTTGCGCGGCGAGGACAGGCCGGGCATGATAGCGGCTGGGGTCTGGGACACGGTGCCCGGAATAGCCGAAGCGATCGTGATGGACACGCGGGTGTTCGGCAGGCGCGACGCGCTGGTGACATGGACGCCGGACGTGGCCAAGGACATAGGATATCTGACCATGTGGTTGAACGAGCACGGGTATCAGTTCAATGTGCTTTCTCCGCCATGGTTGGACATCTTTCAGAACACTCCGATAACCTTCCCGATTTGGGATCGTGAGGCGTTAAGTCTGCTGGCCAAGGCCAACGAAATGCGCGTGATGCCGCAGGTGCTTATCCGCGACGCTTCTTTACTGTTGCAAATCTCGGCTGAAGATCTTGTGGAAAAGGCGCTGGAGCATAAAGGCCAAGGCCTTTACGTGGACACCTCCGATTGTACCCCGGAACAAGTCACGCCGCTGGTCACCTGGCTGATCAAATTGAATGAGGCTCTAAGCGCTAAAAACCTGAGTTTGATTCTGACCCTGCCGGTCTCGATCGAGACGCTGCCCTCCGCTGGCAACATCTTGAACCTTTTGCCCGGGGTGGTCCTGGCGGGTAGGTTCCAGCGCCCGCCGTTCGGCTTGAAGGACAGCGAGGTGATGGGGATCACGCATGTGGTGCCGTCGGCCAGCGACGAAACGCTGTCGCTCTACTACCAGTTGTCGGACATGCTGGCGGTATATGATGATGTTTCGCCGGATGCCAAGAAGGAGGAACTGCGCCAGAACGGCTACGATGCCTTCACGACGGGTGATTACGAGGCGGCCATACGCCTGTGGCAGAAGTGGGCGGACGAGGATCCGCGCAACGCCGAGGCATTGGCGCTGATAGGTGACGCCTGGCTGCGGCTTAACGACCGGCAGAAAGCTTTGGAGTATTACAAATACAGTCTCGACATCAATCCCGGCCAGATGAATCTCGCCATCAGGCAGTCACGTCTGCTTGAGAATATGAACCTCTTGGATGACTCCGCCAAAACGCTTAATGTGTATGCCCGGGCGTTTCCGGACAGCCCGGCCCTGACCATTGCCCAGGCGCAGTGGCTTGACCGCAACCGGCAGCGACGGGAAGCCCGCAATGTGATGAAGAGCCTGGTCGAGCGGCATCCCGAAAACATCGAGGCACGGCTGATACTTCAGACGCTGCTCGACGAGTCGGCGGCCCGTTATGCAAACATGCAGGAGTTGTTGGCTATCGGCCGTGGAGCGGAGACCCAGCTTTTCGGTTTCGGGCGTGACATTTTCGCTGCGGAACTTCTGACGATTCCTGAAGCCAGCGTCTTCTTCGATTTTGTGCGCGAGACCGCCATGGGTGCCGCCAGCAAGAAGACCTCCGACCTGTACAAGGGGTTCCTGCCGCTGACAGAGAAGGTCACGGAAAACTTCATCTCCGACAAGCTCTCGGACAACTGGATCGCGTTCGGCGGGTTCCGTCCGGCGGCATACGGCAAGTATGAACTGCGGGCCGGGTCGGACATGTCCGAGGCTTTTTTGCGGTTAAAGCACTCCGAATTGTTGCGCGACGGGTTTCTGGAGGCGACTTTGGACGAGTCGGCTGGTTCATTCTGGCTGTATGCGCGGCGCAGTTCCAAGTCGATGGTGCGTTTCGGTTACGATGACGAGGGCTTCATACGCATCCAGACATGGTTTAACGGTGAACTTCGCACTTACGACAGCCGTCCCTGGCTGCGCCCGCCCGGTATTGTCCGCTTGCGGTTGGACGTGCGCGGCGACGGTGCGGTTGGTTACGTGAATGACCGGCAGGTCTTCACGACTCCTCTGTCAATCCCTTCCGATGTATGCTATGGCTGGTGGAGCATCGCGCCTTTCGCGCCTGAATTGGGGCTGGCGCGTGTGCGCATTGCTCGCATCGAGTGCGGCCCGCTGGCGCCGACTGTGATCCTGCTGCCGCGTCTCGAAGATAGCGAGCTTTCAGGCGCTTTGGATCTGTTACGTCGCCATGTGCGCGAGATATCGGCTTTGTCGCCAGTGACCTTCACCCAGCTTCCTGACGGCACGGTGCCGACCGAACCCGAGATCGCGCTGGCGGCGGTCAGGATGTTTTGCACTTTCCACCGATTGCGTATGATTCCGATCGTGGATTTGGCATATTTCTCCGATATGCTGCCGGAGCATCTGACGAACTTGATCCTGAAGTACCGCCTGAACGGACTTATCCTGCGTGTGCGCACCATGCCGGATAGCGAATGGTTCGGCAAGATGGAAAAAGCGCTGGAGCAGACTGCGGCTGACATGATTGTGGTTCAGCAGGAGGACTCGTATTGGCCGGTGGTTGAGGCCAAAGACGATTTGGATACGGCGCAGTATATCCAACGGTTAAAACTGATGGCCAAAGCGAATGTTCGCGAGATCCAGCGTGGCAGTCTGCTGCTGCATCCGAGTAAAGAGTCTTGGCAGGTGCACGCGCTGAGTTATCCGGCGTGGTCCGACAAAATAGATAATTCGGACAGGGAAGGCATTGAGCCGCGTCTGGTGATCTTGCCGCGGAGGTATAAGGAGCTGATGGGAGCAGACGGTGCGGTCAAGCGGAAGTTTGTTGAAATCGCGCTGCCGCAGGCGGCTGAGCAGGACAAAGCTATCGGGCTGACAGCGAAAAAAACGGCTGACAAGGAGGCGGAAGATCCTGCGGTTAAGGACGACGAAAAGGATACAGCCAAGGATGTTGTCAAAGAGAATCTAAAAGAGGTGCCGGTCCCGGATGACGCGCTGGCAGAGCCGCTGCCGGATGCTGCCAAGAGTCTTACCAACGCGCCTCCAACAGAAGCCGAATCACCGCAATCGCTTTGGCAAAAATTGCGGTCCAGGATCGGTTCAGACAGTTCCAAGACCAACAGCCTGCCTGTAGCCGGCCAAAAGTGATCCTGCAAAAGATGTGACGTCGTATGCTTTTCCCCACAACGGTTTTCGCTCTGTTTTTCGCGGTGGTATTCGCCTTGCACTGGGGGCTGGCGGGCTATCCGCGCCTGCGCAAATTAACATTACTGTGCTCGAGCCTTTTCTTTTACGGTTACTGGAGCTGGAAGTTCGCGCTGATGCTTTTAGGGTCGGCCCTGCTGAATCATGCGGCCGCGATGAGCATGGACGCGGCGCGGGATCAACATGCACGCCGTCGGATTATCGCGCTGGCGGTTGTCGGCAACCTGCTGGTCTTGGCGTTTTTCAAGTACACCGGCTTTTTCTTCACGCGGATGCTGGTGCCGCTGGCGGTGCCTTTGTGCTCCTGGCTGGGCACCACTGAACAGTTGATCAACCTGCAGGAACAGATACTGCCTTTCATCGAGCGGATCGTTTTGCCGGTAGGCATCTCTTTCTACACCTTCCAGGCGCTCAGCTATGTCGTTGACGTTTATTGGCGCAAGACCCCGGTGGCCGGGTCGGTGCTGGATTTCGCCAACTACCTGGCCTTTTTCCCGCAACTGGTGGCCGGCCCGATCGTCAGGGCTGTTGATCTGCTGCCGCAGATGGCGGTTTTTCCCGACCGCAAGACCCGTATCGACACCGGACGGGCGGCGACCCTGATTTTGGGCGGTTTGTTCAAAAAGATGGTGGTGGCCAACTGGCTGGCCGAGCATTTGGCCGATCCGGTCTTCGCGATGCCGGAGTCGTATGCCGGCCCGGACATAGTGCTGGGGGTTTATGCCTACGCCATTCAGATATATTGTGATTTCTCGGCTTATTCGGACATCGCCATCGGGTGCGCGCTGTTGCTGGGTTTTCATTTCCCGATCAATTTTTATGCTCCGTATTTTTCGGTAACGCTACAGGAGTTTTGGCGGCGCTGGCACATATCGCTGTCCACTTGGCTGCGCGACTACCTGTACATACCGCTGGGAGGCTCAAAGGCCGGTGCGGCGCGAACGCGCGTGAACCTGTTCCTTACCTTCCTGCTGGGCGGGCTGTGGCACGGCGCGGGCTGGACCTTTGTTTTGTGGGGGGCTTACCACGGGGCCTACCTGTCGCTGGAAAGGGTGGTCAGGCGGCTGTTTGGCCTGCCGGAAAAGCCCTCGGAGCAAACGCCGCTGGTGTTGGCAATGTTGGGGCGGGTCTGGATTTTTCAGGTTGTATGTTTATCGTGGGTTCTTTTCAGGGCACAGAACTTGTACAGCGCGGGCGAACTGCTTAGGAGCCTTTTCCGCTGGGATGGTGAAAGTGTGCTGTTTTCCGTTGCGGCGGTGACAATGCTGGCGGTCGGCTTTTTGTTGCAGTTTCTGGACGGCATGCGTCCGCGCCGCATTTGGGATGTTGTGAACCGTTGGCCGGTCTGGGTGCAGGGTGCTGTGGCTGCGGTTATTCTGACCGTGATTCTCGGTATCGGGCCTAGCGGCGTGGCACCGTTCATTTATTTTCAGTTCTGAGGATGGGGTGACAATATGAAGAGTGGCTTATACATTGAAACGGGCGCGGGAGTCAAGGTTTCGGAAGAGGGCTTTTAGCGTAATGAATACGCGGTGTTTTTCGCTCGGTTATGGGCAGTGTGCTGAAAACGTGATGTAGGAAAGAAAAACTTAAACGCTAACAGCCTATGCGTCCTATGGGACGCTACTGAAACAAGATTAATTAATACATATAGGCTTGTGAGGGGGATAAAAGAAGAAACCGTGAAACCCCGTGTCTGCATCGCAAGTTGTGCTTGACGCTGATTGGCAAAGGCGGTAAATTTGTCGTGATAAAAGGGAAAACCGGTCGGACGTGTGGGCGCGGGTGCGCCTGCACGGAGAACAACGGAGGGTCGGATGTGTACGGATTTTTATGGACGGCTTTCGGTTGCGGGGTTGCGGTCGGTCGTGCCCGGTGTTTCAAATAAAAAAAACGTAGGGGCGAAAGATTTTTCGCTCTCTAAAAAGGAAAAAGAGATGAATAAAACTAAAACAGTAGCAACATTGGCAGCCACAGCAGTTATGGGAGTTGCGGGCGCGGCGTATGCCGTGCCGGAGGTGAGCAATGTGACAATGACGCAGCGTGTCAATTCAAGGATAGTGGATATCGGGTATACGCTCGCCGGCGAGGAGGCGATTGTGACGCTCTCAATTGAGACCAACGGTGTGGCACTCCCTGACTCAGCGGTAACGCAGTTGTCAGGGGATGTTGCAACGGTGGTGCAGATGGGGTCACGCTCAATTGTATGGAATGCGGGTGCGGACTGGCCTGAACACTCTGTGACGGATGCGCGGGCGCGGGTGACGGCGTGGCAGACTAACTCACCGCCGCAGTGCTGCGTGGTGGATCTTGCCGGCGGTATAGTTGCGGACACTTATCCCGTGACCTACTATGTGAGTGTGAATGCTCTGCCGGGTGGAGTGACGAACGACCTGTATAAAACGACTCGGCTGGTGATGCGTAAAATTCCGGCTACAGGAGTACAGGGTTTCAAGATGGGCTCGCCGTCGAGCGAGGCATACAGGGACAGTAATAGAGAGGACTGGCATGATGTGGAGCTGACAAAGGACTACTATGTGGGGGTGTATGAAGTGACGCAGAGCCAATGGCAGCAGGTGATGAGCGATGTCCGTTCGTGGCCGGCGAAGTGGAGTAATGCTGATTATAAGCTTATGAGGCCGGTGGAACAGGTGTCGTACGATGATATCCGCGGTTCATCGGCTGGTGCGGGCTGGCCGGCGAATGATAACGTTGATGTGGACTCCTTTATCGGAAGGTTGCGGACAAAGGCCGGGAGTGCGGGATTCGATTTGCCGACAGATGCGCAGTGGGAATATGCATGCCGGGCTGGAACATCAGGAGCTTTGAATGACGGCACCATGAATCTGACGAATTCGAATTCCGATGCGCGTATGGATCTGCTGGGTCGGTATCAATTTGATGGTGGCAAAATATGGAGCGGAACATCGTGGTCGGATCCGGCGACGGACTGCACCACGGCGAATGCCACGGCGGCAGTCGGCTCGTATTTATCCAATGCGTGGGGTCTTTACGATATGCATGGTAATGTATGGGAATGGTGTCTGGATTGGTACAGTGAAAAGTTGGGGGTGGATGCTGTGACAGATCCTGTTGGGGCGGAGGTGGGTTCGGGTTCGAACCGTGTGGCGCGGGGTGGAAGCTGGGACAGTACCGCGTCGAACGGCCGTTCGGCGTATCGGCACCGCGACTGCCCCCCCCCGTCGCTTCGGTACTACAGCATTGGCTTCCGCCTCGTGAGGACCCTGCCATAGCGCGGTAGCGCTACTCTCTTCCTGCGGGAGCAGGAGTATTCCGGGAGTGTGCGGTGGCGGGTGGAAAAGGCGGTAGCCGGCACCCGTCAGCGTCACACGGACGGTTCTCGTGGAGAGGTATGGAGTAGCAATATCAGGTTGTTTTGCTACCAGCGGATGCACCGCGACGTATTGCGCAGGGGTGCAGGGGGTGGCAACCCCCGCCGTAATTGAAAGAGGAGAAAAGTGGACGTTAGAGTGATCACATTGCGATATCAGGAGGGATTGCAGGGTTTTCCTGAGGAAGCATTGAAAAAAGCGATTTCCGGGCGTGAAGTGCTGGAAGCACGTGAGCATTTCTTCACGCACGGAAACGTGCCGCACCTTGTTCTGACGTTATTGCTGGGTGATGCCCCGGCGGGCGGCGACGGGGTTCGTCGTCGTGGAGGGCCGGACCCAGAGGAAGGGCTGGAGGAGGCAAGGCGTCCGCTGTATCGGGAACTGAAGCGCTGGCGCAATGACCGGGCGCGGGCTGACGGGAAACCGGCATATGTGATTGCCCGGAATACGCAATTGGCGGAGATCGCGCGGCAGGTGCCTCATTCGCTGGCGGGCCTGAAGGAAATAGACGGCATCGGCGAAGCGTTCTGCCGTGACTACGGGGCGGCGGTGCTTGGATTGATGCCGGAACCAACTGCACATGCATCCGATAAGCATATTGCCTCTTTGGAAAATGCGGCACCCGATGAACACGAAATAAAGGCCGCTTCCAAAGGATCTGAATGATGAGATCATATGGGCAACTTTGGAAGCGGATAATATCATCGGAGAATCTTGCAGCGGCGTTTGCTCGTGTTATAAAAGGACGTAGTGGCAAAAGGGATGTGGCGGTGTTCATGGCGCGGGCGGATCAGGAGTTGGAGGTTTTAAGAAAAGAGTTACTTACGCAAATCTGGCAGCCGGGGCCTTATGGGCAGTTTCGGGTGATGGACCCGAAACCACGTACAATAAGTTGTGCATCGGTGCGGGACCGGGTAGTGCATCATGCGCTGTGTAATGTGATTGCACCGTTATTGGAGAGAGGCTTCACAGAGGACAGCTATGCATGTCGCAAAGGAAAGGGAACTCATCGTGCGGTGTCGCGGGCGCGGTATCTGATACGTCGGCACGGCTGGACGTGCAAGCTGGATATTCGCCGGTTTTTCGACAGCGTATCACATGATCGATTGCTGGAGCTGTTGTTGCCGGTTTTTCGCGAAAAAGAAGTGCGTTGGCTGATTGAGGTGATTGTGCGCCACCCGTTACCGGGGTTGCCTCCGGGATACGGTTTGCCGATCGGGAATCTGACAAGCCAGTGGTTTGCCAATCTCTATTTGTCGGGACTTGATCATTTTGCGAAGGAGGATTTGAAAGCACCGGGATATGTGCGATATATGGATGATTTTGTTCTTTTTGCAGATAGCAAAGCGGAAATTTGGCGGTTGCACGATGATGTGTGCGAATGGGTGATGCAAGAGCGTAAACTGGAGGTGAAAGACGAAAAAACAGTCGTTGCACCGGTATCTGAAGGTTTGGCGTTTCTGGGCCTTCGGGTTTTTCCTGGTGTTTGGCGTTTACAAAGGAAGCGGCTGATTCGATCAAGGAGAAAGTTTCGCATGAAAGAGCGGCAGTGGCTGACGGGAGAAATTGATGGAGAGCAATTAAGAGCTAGTGCGATGGCAACGGATAGTTGCGCACGCTGGTACGGATTTAAAGGAATTTTAAAATCAATGGAGATTTGAATGATGTAAAAGGTTTTTGGGCAGACGGAGAAGAGGTGGATTCGGGATCGAACCGTGTGAAACGGGGTGGAAGCTGGAACAATACCGCGTCGAACTGCCGTTCGGCGAATCGGAACAACAACACCCCGTCGAATCGGAACAACAACATTGGCTTCCGCCTCGTGAGCACCATGCCTCGTACAGGACAAGCAGGGTCCCATCCGTTTATGCCCGTGCCCCGCTGATGCGGGTACGAACATGTTTGGCCTCGGGCGACCAGTAGCTTTCGTTCTATCGGAGAAGGCGGCCGCCGTGCCGGGGCTTTTTACCTGACTTAAGAAAACAGAAAGGAAAGAAACAATGAAGAGAAAGAAAAGAACGGGAAATGGAATGATGATTCTGCTGGCGGCCGGAACGCTGCTGACTGGAACGATCTGCGCAGAGATGACAGAGATGTCGGATGTGACATCTCTGGACACGCGCAGTCTGTCGCAGGTGGTGGCGGTGGACAACAAGCCTCTCGACAG
>CAZKZI010000109.1:11468-11567 GCA_964557205.1 uncultured Lentisphaeraceae bacterium | reverse complement strand
TCTCGCTTTAGCGAGAAAACGAGCTCGTGCGCATCGGTCCACACCCCGTAGCGTCATGCTCTCTACCCCGGTCCCTGCCACCCCGTAGCGTCATGCTCT
>CAZKZI010000109.1:0-11368 GCA_964557205.1 uncultured Lentisphaeraceae bacterium | reverse complement strand
CTACCCCGGTCCCTGCCACCCCGAAGCGTCATGCTCTCTACCCCGGTCCCTGCCACCCCGAAGCGTCATGCTCTCTACCCCGGTCCCTGCCATCCCCTAAAAGCGAAGCGGGTGTGGGCCAGGGCGCACTTTGATCGTTTAGCCGGTATTCCGGCGCCATCTCGCTTTAGCGAGAAAACGAGCTCGTGCGCATCGGTCCACACCCCGTAGCGTCTCCGCTCGTGCGCATCGGCCCACACCCCGAAGCGTCTCCGCCTGCCCGCGGGTGCGCCTTGCGGTATTCGTCCTTTAGCCGCTCAACCGAAACATGTGTGTATATCTGTGTCGTCGAAAGACTCGCGTGGCCCAACATCTCCTGCACACTGCGCAGATCAGCGCCCGCGTCCAGCAAGTGCGTGGCAAAACTGTGCCGCAATTTATGAGGCGTAACATGAGCGGGCAGCCCGACTGCGCTCAGCCACTTCTTAAACTGCCGCTCGATCGAGCGCGTCGTCAGCTTGCCGCCGCGCGTGTTCAAAAACAAAGGGGAAGCGTCAGCCGCCAACTCCGGCCAAATAGCCTCGGCGAGATTGCGTAAAGCGCACAAGGCTTGGATAGCAGGCGCGCCCAGCACACATAACCGCTGCTTGCGCCCCTTGCCCTCCACAATCGTGGTCCCCTGCTCGAACCTTATGTCTATCCACCGCAAACCCGTGATCTCGCCTATACGGCAACCTGTGCTGTACAAGACCTCAAAGATCGCGGCATCGCGCACGGCCGCGTACTCGGCCAAGGGGTCAACCGCGCCATGGCGGGCGCGCCGCGCGAACAGGTCAGCCAACGGCGCCGCCAGCAACAAATCGATCTCCTTGATTCCCAGCACCTCCGGCAGGTGCCTGCCCACGCGCGGGCCACGAAGTCCGGCAAAGGGATTGACTACGGCCAGACCTTCACGCTCCAGATAACGGTAGAAGGCACGCAGGGACGCCAGCTTACGGCGCGTCGTGCGCGGCGACCATCCGTTCTTGTGGAAGGTCACCAGAAAACCCCGCGCCTGGTCTCGCGACGGCTGATTCCAGTCAAACGGCGGTTTGAACGCAGACGGCCACACGAAAGCCGCGAATTGCCCGACATCCTGAACGTACCCGGCAACCGTATGATCGGAGGCGTTGCGTTCAGCGCGCAGATACTTGACAAACCGCACCACCGCGCCATCGCCGTACGCGTCAGAACGGTTGGGCAAAGGTTCCGGCGGTTGCCCGGACACGTTCACCGCCATATCAAAATAGATGTCATCAGCCGGACACATCACTGTTTCCCTCTTACGACTTACCGTTTACAGCTTACGGTTTACGGCCTACCTCTCCACTCTTCACTCTTAACTTTCTCTAGGCTTTTCCCTTGGCTGCGCTTTTTTTACCCAACCCCAGCCGTTCTGCATGTTTATCGAAGTCGGGGATTTGCCCCTTGTAGCGGAAAAGCATCCGCCGCAGAGCGAATCTCTGCCGCGGCGAAAGTGACTTCTTGCCTTCAAACTGTTCCCGAAGGCTTTGGCAAAAAGCCTTGTCGTCAAAAGTCCGCTTGCCGCGTTTGACCGGATCTTGCCACTGCTGCACATTCTGCAACAGCGCCAGCAATTCCGGACTCTCATTGTCAGGTGCAATTTCAGAATCTTCCACGGACAAACCGAGTGTATCCTTGACCACGCCAAAATTTTCAATCTGCGCCGCGTTTTGAACGATGATGCGATCCAACGCCGCGATTTGGCGGATGCTCAGTTTACGCCCGGAATTCGCCTGCTGACGGAGTGAAGTCACAAACGACTCCGGTGACTCAGAAAGCTTGAGCCCCGCCACAATCTCAAACCTGCGCTCGGCCTCCTCATTGCTGGGCGCCTCACGGTCTTGCTCCAACTCATCTTGAAACCCCATACTGGCGATTGCCGCCTCGGCATCCTTGATCTGCTCACGATAGCGTATGGCAATTTTGACCAGCGCTGCCAACTGACGTTCTGATACCGCCTTCTCCTCGATCTGGTCGCGCACTGATGTTACAAAGCGTTCATCGCTATAGGTGCGCTTACCACGTTTGACCTCGGGCCCCCACTCCCCGACCTGCTCCAGCATCGCCAGAATGGCCGCCACTTTTCCGGCGTCAGCCGGCGGCTCCTTGCACTTTTCCATCCACTCCTGGAAACGGACATAGAATTCTTCCAACATCTTTGTCCATTCGACCTGCCCATCTTCAATCCGGTCGAGGCTCTCCTCCATCGTGGCCGTAAAGCCGACATCAAAGAGCTGCGCCAGACTGCCGACCAGCAGGTCGTTCACGGCCAATCCCAGTTCCGTCGGCGTCAACTGGCGCTTCTCTCGGGTAGTGTAATCGCGAGTATTCAGCGTTTCGATAATGGAAGCGTAGGTCGAAGGACGCCCCACACCGTTGGCCTCCAAAGCACGGATCAGCGAGGCTTCGCTGTAACGCGCGGGAGGCTTAGTCTCCTTGCGCTCACTCAGCCATTTCAACAACACCAGCGGATCGCCCGCTTCCAGCGGCGGCAGCCGGTCGACTTCGTCACCGGCATCGTCCTCCTGCCCTTCCTCTTCCGTTTTTTTCTTGCGTATATCCAAGGCCATGACCTTGAAAAACCCGTCGAAAAGCACCTCGGATGCAGTCACCGTGAAAGTATAACTGTGGCGCATCTCCGCCTTCTCGGGCACGACCTCGACAGTCTTTTGCGCGATCTTGGCCGCCGACATCTGGCTGGCCATAAAACGTTTCCAGATCAGTTCGTACAAACGCAGAGACGGGGCGTCCAGCACCCCTTTCAGTCTCTCGGGAGTACGTTCCGGATCAGTCGGACGGATCGCTTCGTGCGCCTGCTGCGCACTGGCGCGGCTCTTGTAGAAGTTGGGCTTCTCGGGACAATAATCCGTTCCATAAGTAGCGGATATGAATTGGCGCGCCGTGCTTTGAGCGTCACGCGCGACATTGACGGAATCAGTACGCATGTATGTGATCAGACCGACCGGACCGCCGGCACCGAAATCGACACCCTCGTAGAGAGCCTGCGCCAAGCGCATCGTGCGGTTGGGCGAGAACCCGCAGACACTGGAAGCCGCCTGCTGCAGCGTAGATGTGATAAAGGGCGGCAACGGACGACGCGTCGTCTCGCGGCTCTTGACCGCCTTGACCCGCAACAGGCTGCCATAAATATCCGCCAGCAAAGCTTCCGCGCCTTCCCGTGAACCGATCGCTGGCTTCTCGCCGTCAACCCCGGCCAAGCGTACGCCAAAAGGATCCAAAGGCGCGGTTTCACGGCGCACCTCAGCCCCAAAAACCCAGTACTCCTCGATTTTAAAGGCTTGTATCGCGCGCTCTCGCTCCGCCACCAGACGCAACGCAACCGACTGCACGCGCCCGGCGCTCAACCCTTTGCGGATACGGCGCCACAACATCGGGCTCACTTTATACCCGACGATACGGTCAAGCACACGACGCGCCTGCTGAGCGTCAACACGATGCATATTGATGGCGCCGGGCTGATCGAATGCCGCACGCACCGCTCGCGGCGTGATCTCGTTATACTGCACACGATAAAACGGTTTATCCTTGGCGACATCCGCCAAAGACTCCTGCAAATGCCATGCGATGGCCTCACCCTCACGGTCAGGATCGGGTGCCAGATATATCGCCTCGCAACTTTTCGCGGCTTTTTTCAGCTCGGCTATGACCTTGGCCTTACCTTTGGAAAAGACGTATTTGGGCACGAACCCGTGGTTGACATCCACTCCGAGCGAACGTTCCGGCAGATCGCGTATATGCCCCACCGACGATTTGACCACATAACCCGAGCCTAGAATTTTACCGATGGTTTTCGCCTTGGCCGGCGACTCCACAATCACTAGTTTTTTTGCCATCTCTACCTTTCCTTCAAAAACCTAAAGTTTTTGTACTCTCTGCACGGCGCGCAACTATGCCTCTTGGCAACAAACGCACCAGACGCTTAATCTGCATGCCTACCAGCAGCGCGTTGACCTTGCCGGCATCAAGACCGCTGCCGCGGATTATCTCGTCAACATGCGTACCTTGCGTGTCAACCTGCTTCATTACCGCTTGCTCATCTGGCGTCAACACCGCCCGCGGCAGAGCGGCTGCCGTTTTACCTTCTTCGTCAGTTCTTTTTGCTCCTGAAATACGCAAGCGCATCCCTGCCAGCAAATCCTGCAGCTCTTGCACCACATCATCCGCCGTCGTAACCAGTCTGGCACCTTCTCGCAATAACTTGTGGCACCCTTGCGAGACCGGCGAATCGATCCTGCCAGGAACCGCCATGACGCTGCGGTTCTGGTCCAGTGCCTGCCCCACGGTTATCAGCGTTCCGCTGGTGGTCGAGGCCTCGACCACCAGCACCCCTTTACACAAACCGCTGACAATCCGGTTGCGCATAGGAAAGGTCTGGCGGTCAGGCTGCCGCCCGAAAGGATACTCCGAAATAACCGCGCCGCCTTTCTGGGTCATGTCCCGCGCCAGTTTCTGATTCTCTCTGGGAAAAAGACGGTCAAGTGCTCCGCCAAGCACCGCCACGGTGCGCCCCTTGGCCTGCAAAGCGCCGACATGCGCCTCGGTGTCGATGCCCAATGCCAAGCCGCTGACCACCGTGTATCCCGCGCAAGCCAACTGATAACCGAAGCGCCGGGAGGTCTCGCGCCCGTAAATCGTCGGCCGCCGCGTGCCGATGATCGCCACCGAGGGCATGTCCAGTGCCTCGACACTGCCTGCCACATACAACACCAGCGGCGGGTCGGCGATCTGCTTGAGCATCGCAGGGTAACCTTCATCCGCCCAAGTTATCAGCTTGACCAGTGCCCGCTTTGCCCGGTCGATCTCGTCCGCCACCTTGACCTGCCGCAGCGCCGCGAGAAATTGGTCGGCCTTTTCAAGCGACATTCCCTGCACCTCGGCAAGCTCCGCCGCCGAGGCGTCAAAAACCGCTACAAGGGAACCTAACCGCTCGGCCATGCGACGGGCCGTGATAGCCCCCAAACCGGGAACCATGTTCATGGCGATCAATGCCTCGCGTTCCGTCACAAAAATACCTCTCCTAATATGCCTGCCCAGTCAGTCCGCTTCGTAAATGTTTGGTAATTAACATATTTGACCGCGCCTGACAAGCAGGCATCCGCTCTGACACATTTTCTAGGTGCGCTTTTATGCAAAGGGGTCGTAGTTCCAAATTATCTTCTCTTGTCAGAGAGAATGGGAGCGAAGCGTCAATTCAGAATCATAACCATTTCGTGAGAAACATCTTTTTCACATTCTGAATCCTGACTCCTGTGTGATTGCAAAATTTTGCAATCACACCCATTTCCTTGTAACGACGCGGCTCTATTATCTGTATACTATAATATATGAAATTAATGATACTCTTCCCCTTTGTCTTGTTGCTGGGATTGATCGTCGGAGGATGGGCGCCCAAAGAGGAGTTGCGCACAATCAAAAAAGAGATGAAGGAACTCCGGAAACGTGTGGAACGCGGCGACCAGGAGAACCGCGTTAACGCCTTCACGCGCATGATGCGGATTCCTGACCGGGCCACAAAAGTCAAACCTGTCAGCAAGGATGAGATGTCCGTGGAAGTCTCAACAGACAGCAACAGTGTCCCTGTCAACGCCAGCTCCTCGGGCGACGCGACTAACCGGATCGACCGGCGCACCGACAGGAGGCACAGACAGAAGATGTCGCCTGAAGACCTCGAAGCCCGTATCGACGAGGCCAAAGCACTTTGGAAAACCCGCGTCGAGATCGCCCGCGCCCAATGGCAGAATCGGCTTAAGTTCAACGAGGAACAGGCCGTCATGTTCGACGATGCCATCAATACCATGAACGAAAGGCTGTATTACGCCGCGCAGGACTTTGCCGACATGCTGGCCACCTCTGACACACTGACCCCCGAAGATACCACACGCACGATCAACGAAATGACCACGGTTTTGACCGAAACCTACAACGATTTCCATGAAATGGTCACGGATGAGCAACGCGGCGAGGTCTCCATGATCGAGCTGACTGACTTCATCGACCCCGGCGTGGCCGAGCCACTGATCCCGGTGCAAGACAGGCTGCAAAACACGGCTCCAGGCGGCTGGCGGCCACCCGGGGAAGGCCGATGAACGGAATGCGGCAAATTTGGCGGGTGGCCTGCTATGAGTGGTTCGACGCGCTGCGCAGCCGCCGGGCACTGGTGGTGCTGCTGCTGTATATGACCGCTTCGGTGTGCAACATGTACTGGTCGATCAGTCTCCTGCACCGCATGGAGAACGAGCTGGCCACCATGCTGCAACTGCCGCAATCGGAGCGGGCCGGAGTGGTCTCGGCCGCCCTTTGGAAATCTAAACAATTCCGGCGCATCATGAAGAATGTCACTCAAAACGACATGGTCTTGCAGGACTTGACCGGCAAACACCCGGTGGAGCTGATTTACGCCTGGTTCGCCTTCTTCTACACCCCCATACTGGTGGTGTTGGTGGCCGGTAACCGCATCGCGGAAGACATCGGTTCCGGTGCCGTGCGCTATGTCATCTTCCGAACTTCGCGCGTCTGCTGGTCAATGGGCAAGTTTTCGGGGCAGGTGGTCATGATCGGCCTTTCTCTGCTGCTGAGCGGCATCGGTGCCTACGCGGTCGCCAAATACCGCCTGGCAGGCTCCGGCACACCCGACCTGCTGCCAAACATCCTGCAATGGTCTTTGCGCGCCTGGATCTACTCGATACCTTATCTGGGCCTCGCCATGGGCCTCTCACACCTGACCCGTTCGGCCAGCAAGGCCACGATCATGGGCATCATCGCGATCACCTTCTGCTTCGTGACCTCGATCGTAATCCGCCATTTCACAACTGAAGTCGGCTGGCGCGCCTACCTCCCCTACCTAGGGCTGCTGGTGCCTGACGAACACAAAATGTATCTATGGCGCAGTGCTGCCGCGCCGTTGGTGACCGGCTTCACCTATCTGGTGACGCTCGGCTTCTGCTACCTCCTGACCGGCTACGCCTTTTTCCGCAAACGTGACGTGTGATTTATGTTCTACGCGATTGAAACAAACGATCTTGTCAAACGCTATGGCTCACGGCGGGCTTTGGACGGCCTGACACTGTCCATCCCGCGTTACGCCGTGATGGGCCTGGTGGGATCCAACGGCGCCGGCAAAACCACCTGGATGATGTCCGTAGCCGGGTTTCTGCGCATCGCCTCGGGTTCTATAAACCTTTTAAACGAAGGCCCCTTCAATCCTGCGGCGCATTGCGGACGCGTGACGATCCTGCCGCAGGATTCCGAACTGCCGCTGGAAAGCCGCCCTCTCGAACTGCTGACCCACTACGGGCTGCTGCAGGGACTGACAAAAAAAGAGGCCGCGACCTCGGCCGCCGCCATGCTCACGGAAGTGCATCTGGGCGACCGCTTCAGCTCGCCGATCCGGGCGCTCTCGCACGGCATGCGCAAGCGCGTGATGATCGCCCAGTGCTTCATCGGCCACCCCGAGGTGATTCTGCTGGATGAGCCGCTCAGCGGTCTCGACCCGCGCGAGGTCGCACACATGCGCACCTTCCTTACCCGTCGCCGCGGTCAGCAGACCATCATCATCAGCTCACACAACCTGCACGACATCGAGGTCATGTGCGACCACATCGCCTTTATCGAAAAAGGCCGCACCGTGCGCGTCGCCACACTGGAAGAGGTGGTCGGCAAAGGCAACACGCTCGTTTACCGTGTCACCGCCGAGCCGGGCGATTACGCCGCGCTGGCGACTGCCGCTCCGGACGCCAACCTCTCGTTTGACGCCGACGCCTCCGAGCTGGTCTGCCGCTACGACCCGCGCCGTTTTACGGCCGAGGACATCAACCGCTGCCTCCTGCCCGCGCTGCTCACCCAATGCGATGTCTCAACCGTCACCCGCGGCGGCGACCTCGAATCCGCCTACTTGGTGTCTACATTGGGATCGTAGTTCCAAATTCTACGACTCCGATAGATGGCCGAGAGGCATATCCAGCAGGTCGGCCAGCGCGTTCAAAAGTTCCGTCTCATCCTCTGTCAGATCACCGTCGGTGCGCATCACGAAGGAGCAGGCCATTAAAATCTCGCCTTTGAAAAGCGGCGAGAGACCGTCCATCCGTTTTACCGCCGCGTCAAACGCCGTGAGCGTGCAGGCGCGCCGCGCCGGCACAGGCAGACTGCCGACCCCGAACGAGGCCGCGCGCGTAGCCCCCTCGCGCCAGGCTGTCTCCGCAGCCGCATCGTCCTGCGGCTGCCCCAAATAGGCCATCACGCCCAGCACAGTCGCGGCCTCGTCCCGCATCTGCACGGGCGGCAACGGCTTACTGTAAAAACCGCGCACCACACCTGGCGGGTGCAACGCGCGCTGCACACGCCCCATCAGCATGGCTTCGAACAGCGAGATCGATCTGTCAGCATCCGCCAATTCGCGGACCAGCGTCAGACAGGCGTCGCGCCCCGCCGGATCACGCTGGCGGACACCCGCGACAGCCAGATCCACCACCTGACGGCGCACACTCCGATCCATGCCGCTAACGGCTTCGCGCCAACGCTCGGCACCCTCGGCCAGCTTCGCGCCCTCGGCGGTAAATATATGCGAGCGCTGACGCTGGCACACGGTATCTTCCTCACTCAGCAAAAGACCATAGATCGCAGCCGCGGCATCCATGGGTCGGGCCAACGCCTCGCGCAAGCCGGGCTCGACGCCCGGCAGCGAACTGCGCGGCTCGTCTGCCACACCGTACCGCGCGAGCGCGGCCAGCCCTGCCACAGCCTGTCCCGCCATGCCACCGGCATTCTCAACGCCTTTGGTGTCGGTTTCTGGCGGCTGTCGCATCCACGGCGAAAAATCGCCGGTAAAGTCCGGCTCCAATTGTCGTATGCGCGTCAAGATCGGCGGATGCGAAGCGAATAAGCTGCTGAGTTTTGTGCCGGATGAGAACAGCAAGTGAGCCAGTTCACTGCGGTTGGCGCACCGCAGCGTACTGCCGTAACCCGACGCGCCTATCCTTTTAAGCGCGCCCGCCAATCCCGCGGGATTGCGGGTGAACTGCACGGCCGAGGCATCCGCCAGAAATTCACGCTGACGCGAGACCGAGGCCTGAATGAGCCGCGCGAAAAAAATCCCCACACTGCCGATCACCCAGAGAGCCAGCCCGGCAAGAACAACGATCAGCACGATACCAGCCCCGCCGCCACCCTTCCTGTTCCTGGAAAAACGCATGAAACGCATCGACATTATCAACTGTCTGCCCACAATCGAAGTCACCAGAATGCCGAACAAAATACCCAGCAGCCAACTGTTGAGCCGCATGTCGCCGTTCTTGATATGGCTGAACTCGTGCGCAATCACCCCGTGCAGCTCTTCGCGCGAAAGCCGTTCCAACGCGCCGCGCGTCACAGCCACGGCAGCATCGCGCAGAGAAAAACCTGCCGCAAAAGCATTGATGCCGGACTCGTCCTGCAGCACGAATACGCGCGGCACCGGCACGCTGGAGGCGAGAGCCGCCTCTTCCACGATGTTTAGCAGTCGGCGTTCCAGAAAGCTGTCAACTTTGTCTGGAACTATTTCGCGACCGCCGGCCGACACCGCGACCGCCGCCCCGCCCCCGGCCAGCGAGGCGCGGCGGAAGAGCGTGCCGCCTCCGATCACGGCAAAGCTCACGCCAGCCGTGATCAGCATCCAGAAGGGATCCCAGGCAAACACCTGAATGCGTGCATGCTGCCGGTTAACCTCACCGGCAACCTTATCACTGTCGCGCGTGGCGCTGATGGCCAGCGACGCGATCGCGCGTGATGCGAGATAGAAGGCGCACACGATCAACACCACGGCCGCTCCGTAATATAAGAGCAACACGCGCGTCTTGCGTCGGGCGGCTTCCTGGCGGGCGAAGAAGGTCATGGCGGATCAATCAGAAGCTAACCTGCGGCACTTGACGTTCCGCCGCCGACTCCAGCTCCAGCGACTGCGCCGCAGCAAAGTTGAAAATCGTGGCGACCAGCGAGCTGGGGAAGACCTCGCGCTTGATGTTGTAGGCCATGACCTCATCATTGTAGGCCTGACGGGCGAACGCGATGCGATTCTCGGTCGAAGCGATCTCTTCCTGGAGTTGCATCATGTTCTGGTTCGCCTTCAGGTCGGGGTACCGTTCCACCACCACCATCAAACGATCGAGCATACCGCGCAGTGCGCCCTCGGCGCCGGATAGCGCGCGCATGGCCGAACCGTCCGTCGGCGCGGCCGCCGCGGCCTTGGCCGCGGACGCCGCCTGGTTGCGCGCCGCGATCACCGCCTCCAGTGTCTCGCGCTCATGCTTCATATAGCCCTTGGCGGTCTCGACGAGATTGGGTATCAGGTCATACCGTCGTTTCAACTGCACATCGATCTGGGCAAAAGCGTTTTTGAACCGGTTGCGCACCTGCACCAGGCCATTGTATATGCCGACCGCCCATAGCAAGAGCAGTACGGGAATACCGATCACGATCACCAACACAATCATCATGCTCATACACGTATCCCTTCCGTTTTGATGATGCCAGTATAGCACTCCGCTAAATCCACTCCAACACTAAATGAAACTCGACCGGCCTTGACGCACACCCAGTGCTATCATTCAGTAGCAAAACGAAGTACAATGCGAACCGTAGTGGCATTGAGCGATAAAATCACCCGCCACGTTGACCGCCCTGGAAGAGAACCGCATGCTGATTTTGGAAATGACGGCGCACGATGGCAATCTCGCCTCAGCCGAGGCGCGCAACCGCTTTGTGCTGGAACACGCCGACCGCCTCTGGTTGCCGCATGTAACCCCTGGCGGCATGCTCGACCGGCTGGTGAAAGAATTGAACCCTTGAACCAGCGGCACAGCCGCGTTTGAACCCTTTCATCATCTATTTTCGCGCTGTTCCAACTTCTCGCAAGCGGTCTTCTGTCCCAAAGCATGGTGATAGGCTTTACAGGCCTCGCAGTCGCCATGCCGGGGACAACCGGGATAGGTGCAGGGGCAATCGGGATTGATTTGTTTCTCGCTCATTTCTGGACTCCTGTTTGGCTGTTGTTAAGCTGACATTGAACCTAAAAGCGGTGAAAATGGCAAACCTTTGCATGCCACGGCGTAGTTCAAAGACGAAGATAGACATTCAGAAACTTCTTCACGCAAACGTCAAAATATGCCACCCTGGTTTTATGAATGGTTCACGACGCTGGACAAGGGATGAGTTGCTCGTCACGCTCAATCTCTACCACAAGCAGCGTAAAGGTCAGACGTGGCCAGGATTACTTCCGTGCACTAGCATCCCATAGGCCAAGCCGGAAACATTCCGGTTCCCATGATTGGCACCT
>CAZKZI010000108.1:0-11826 GCA_964557205.1 uncultured Lentisphaeraceae bacterium | reverse complement strand
GATAGGCCTCAAAATACCATCATAACACCTTGCAGGTCAACAACACTTTTGAGGCATATCATGCCGCGGACGGTTTCCACGGTTTGATATGTTTGAGGGCTAATACAAGGTTATGAACCAAAGAAAGGAAAAGAGCAATGAACATCAACTGTCCGAATTGCAATCAGTCTCTTGAAGTGGAAGAAGAGATGAATGGCATGACCGTAGACTGTCCATCATGCGACAGCCCATTTGTTATTGAACTGCAAATAGAAGAACCTGAAATACCTCAAACTAAAAATTGCCAATTTTGCGGAGAAGAAGTTTTGGCAATTGCAAAAAAATGCAAACATTGTGGCGAGTTTTTTGAAAAATCTTCTAATGTATCAGAAAAATCTAGATCAAGTGCAAGCAATTCAAAAGGTGCAGAAAAAACTATTTGGGAAGGGCATACTTCTCATCTTTATTTTCTTGGAGATCATATTTTAGGAGTAATATTATGGGTTATTGCAATCGGTTTTATAATTAACATTGTTGCATATTTTAAGGCAAAAAACAAGAAGTATAAAGTTACAAACAAGAGAATAATTTCAGAATCAGGTGTTTTGTCAAAAAATGTTGCTGAAGTAGCAATTAAGGATATAAGAAGTGTGAATTTAAAACAAGGTATCTTTGAGAGAATGTTTAATTTGGGAACAGTAGAGGTTGGGACTGCTGGGACTGCTGGCATTGAAGTATCATTGCAAGGAATTGAAAATGCTCCTATGGTAAAATATCAAATTTCAAAATTAAAAAGTGAGCTAGATTAATAGCTCATAACAAGTCGCTCCAGCGGACGGAATACCGCCGCTGAGCTTTAGCGTTGGGAGCGAACACATGATCCGAAAGAGAGCAATAATGGCAACTACGGTCGGGTTAGCAATGGCCTTGGCGTCGGGCAGTTGCAGAATAGCGAAAGGCAATGCGAAATCCGCCAAAGTACGAAAGCCGCTGGCCGCTGACTTCTATGTGGCGGTCAACGGCAATGACACGTGGTCCGGAAAGCTTGCTGAACCGACACTTGATAAGACCGATGGGCCTTTCCGGACCATGGAACATGCCCGAGAAGAGGTCCGCAGGTTCAAGATCACTCGCACTGCAACCGGCAAGAGCGTCACGGTTGTGATCCGCGGCGGCGTGTATACGTTCAGACAGACGTTCACGCTCGACGTGCAGGACTCTGGCACCACCGAGGCCCCCGTGGTGTATCAGGTCTGCCCAGGCGAGAAGGTCATCCTCGCCGGCGGCCCGACTGTGCCGCCAGATGCCTTCAAGCCGATCACGGACGCCAAGGTGCTGGAACGACTCGACCCCACAGCGGGGGCACATGTCTTGCAGGCCGACCTGCGTGCGATCGGTATCACAGATCTGGGAAGTTTCCCGGTCAAGTACCAGGGTGCACCGGCCGCGCCGGAACTGTTCGTCAACGACCAACGCATGCCACTCGCGCGCTGGCCAAATGAGAGTTGGACGACCATTGCCAGGATCATTGAGCCCGGTTCCTGTCCCCGTACTGGCGACCAGGGCACCGCTGGCGGCGTGTTCGAGTACTCAGGCGACCGGCCAGCACGCTGGAACGTCGACGCTGGCGTATGGTTGCACGGCTATTGGAGTTACGACTGGTATGCCGAGGTCATCCAAGTGAAGGCCATTGACCGTGAGAAGCGCCAGATCACGCTGGCCGCGCCATCCGTGTACAGCATCAAACAAGGCAATCCGTCGCCACGGCGCTATTACGCCTTGAACCTGATCAAGGAGTTGGACTACCCCGGCGAGTACTATATCAACCGCGACTCCGGCCTGCTCTACTTCTGGCCGCCCGCGCCGCTGGCGGACGCACGGATCGTGCTCTCCACCTTGAAGGCATCGGTCGTAGCGGTCAAGGATGCGACCGGTGTGATCCTGCGCGGCTTCACCGTCGAAGCGTCGCTCGGGAGTGGCATCGAGGTCAGAGGCGGCAAAGGTGTCCGCATTCAGGCCTGCGAAGTGCGCAACACGCGCGAACTTGGTATCAACATCTCAGGCGGCACGAGCCACAAGGTGGAAGCCTGTGACGTTCACGACACCGGCACGGGCGGGATCGTGCTGTCCGGGGGTGACCGCAAGACCCTGGCGCCTGCCGGGCACGAGGCGGTTAACAACCACATCTGGCGTTTCTCGACCCACAAGCAGACCTACTCGAATGCTATACTGATTCAGGGCGTTGGCAATCGGGCCGCGCACAACCTGATCCACGACGCGCCGCACCAAGCCATTGGCATTAACGGCAACGAGCACCTATTTGAGTACAACATTGTACATCACGTTTGCATGGAGACCGACGACTGCGGCGCATACTACAAGGGCCGAAACCCATCATGCCGGGGCAACATCATCCGCTACAATTTCTGGCACCACATCGGCAACCCCATGGGGCACGGCAACGCCGCAGTGTATTTCGATGACGGCGATGGCGGCGATACGGTATTTGGCAACGTCTTCTACCGCTGCGGTGATCCGGGCAAGGGCTCGTTCGGCACCGTGTTCTCGCACGGCGGCCACGACAACTTGGCCGAGAATAACATCTTCATTGAGTGCAAGCGTGCCCTCGGGTCGGCGCCGTGGAACGACGAACGCTGGAAGGTGGCGATCAACGGCGGGCAAGACTGCTTTTGGCAGAAGAAACTGCTTGATGACGTCGATATCACCAAACCGCCGTACACTACGCACTACCCGGCTTTGGTCGGGTACATGGCCCCGCAACCTGGCCAGCCGCGCGTCAACCGCGCCGTGCGCAACGTCATCGCGATGTGCGGCGGCGTGAGCAGCGGCAACTGGCAGGTCCCGACGGAGGAGAACTGGATCACAGACCGCGACCCCGGCTTCATCAATGCAGCAAAGGGCGACTTCCGGCTTGAGCCTACCTCGGAGGTGTTCTCGAAACTGCCCGGTTTCCAGCCGATCCCGTTCGAGAAAATCGGACTGATCAAAAACGTATTGCGCCCCACGGTACTGAACGAACCATGTCCCTATGATCTCCAGAAGCTGTAGTGAACTAAGGGACAGTTTATTAGTGAACTTAATGGTATATTAAATTTTTCTTGCGAATGGAAGGGGATATACGTATATGACGAGCCGTGAAAGAGTTATTTCTGCATTTAAACATGAATATTCTGCCATTGTGCCTCGCTGGTGCGGTGCCAGCGTTGAGTTCTGGAACAAGGCCAAAGCGGAGTTGAACCTTGATGACGAAGAGCTTCGCTTACGTTTTGGAGATGATTTCCGTCGCATTTCTGCCCCGTATGTTCATCCGGTTGATTTGCCGGAGGGTATCACCTATGAAACTCCGTTCAGTATTGGCAGGAAGGGCATAGGTTACGGCCAACCAGTTAATCATCCGCTGGCCGCGGCTTCAATGCAGGATATTGAAACGTATCCCTGGCCCGATGCAGCGCATGTGGATATCTCCAAAATTAAAGAGCAGGCCCGGATTTGGAAAGGAGAGTATGCCATTCTTGGTGGTGACTGGTCTCCTTTCTGGCATGACGCCATTGACCTGGTGGGTATGGAAGCACTCTATCTGATGATGTATGATGCGCCCGAACAGGTTGACGCTATTCTGAAGCATGTCGTTGATTTCTATGCGAAATCCAGCAGGCGTATCTTTGATGAGGCTGCGAATGAGATAGATATTTTTTTCATCGGGAATGATTTTGGATCGCAGACCGGTCCGTTGATGGGGGTGGAACTCTTTCATCGATTCATGTTGCCACACTTGCAGCGACTCATTAATATGGGACATGATTACGGCTTGCTTGTACAGTTGCACTGCTGTGGAGGCGTTGAGCCACTTATACCGATGATGATTGATGCCGGGCTTGATGGATTGCATGCTGTTCAGACCACCTGCCGCGGTATGGACCTGCGAGAGCTCAAAAAAAATTATGGAGAGCAGTTGCTCTTTAATGGTGGTATCGATTCACATCATATTCTGATTGATGGTGATGTGGCTTTTGTGAAAAAGGAGACCCGTAAGGTGTTGGATATTATGGCTCCGAGCGGTGGCTATGTGGCTGGTGCAAGCCATGACACCATACTTGAAGAGACTCCGGTTGAGAATGTGTTGGCTATGTTCGATGCGGTTGAAGAGTATTCCTGCTGGTTGTAAAATGCCAACGACCAAAAGGAGGAAAGCCCTATGCTGAACATGCTCGATTTCGGAATATTAATCGGATATGTGCTGATGGTCGTATCGGTCGGCTGCGGCGCGGCCTGGTTTCAAAAACGCAAAGCTGCGCGGCTAGGCCGGTTGCAGGACAACGGCGCCTACTTTTTGGCAGCCCGCACGCTAGCCTGGCCGATTATCGGTCTCTCTTTGTTTTCCACCAATATTTCCACGGTCCACATCGTCGCCCTGTGCGAAGAGGGTTACCGCAGCGGGCTGGCCTATGCCAACTTTGAATTGGCGGCCGTCTTTACGTTGGTGATTCTGGCGGTCTTTTTTGTTCCGTTCTATCTGCGTGCGCACGTCACCACCTTGCCGGACTTTCTCGAAAAACGATTCAACCGCAACTGCCGTGACTTCCTCGCCTTCATCTCGATCATCTCCGCCGTCTTTATTCATATCGGTGTTTCGCTCTATGCCGGTGCGGTGGTCATCAATGCCATGCTCGGCTTCGGCATCGAAGTGGCGCAACTGATGCCGACCATGGTCGCGATTGCCGTGGCCACAGGCCTTTATGTCGTGGTCGGTGGCCTGCTTGCCGTCACCCTGACCGATGCCATCCAGACCACTACTCTGCTGATCGGCTCCGCCATCGTCACTTACTTTGCTTTCACGAAGCTCGGGGGCTGGAGCGCCCTGCATGATGCTGTCGGTCCGCAAATGCTCTCTGTACTGCGTCCCACCGGCGACTTCAGCGGGATGCCGTGGCACGCGGTAGTGCTGGGCTACCCCGTGATCGGTATCTGGTACTGGTGTACCGATCAGACGATTGTTCAGCGCGTACTCGGTGCGAAGAACGAAGACCACGGCAAAACCGGGGCGCTGTTCGCCGGATTCCTGAAACTGCTGCCGATGTTTCTGTTCGTACTGCCCGGATTGCTCTGCCTCGCGCTGGTTAACAAAGGACTGCTACCGGCACTGGCCGACACCAAAGAGGCCTTTGCGCACATGGTGATGAACCTGCTGCCCGTCGGTTTGAAAGGATTGATCGTCGCCGCGCTTCTGGCTGCGCTCATGGGTACTATTGCCGGGGCTCTCAATTCCATCGCCACGCTCTTTGCGTTCGATCTCTACAAACGATTTAAGCCCGACACCTCCGACAAAAAACTGGTATATATCGGCCGTGCGGCCACCATCGCTGGTGTCATTCTAGCCATTATCTGGTCTCCAATCATTGGAAAATTCGATTCCATCTACGGTGCCATCGCCTCCATGATCTGCTACATCGCGCCACCGATCACCGCCGTTTTCATGGTTGGTATTTTCTGGAAGCGGGCCACCGCTAAGGCGGGAACCATTACCCTCTGGTCTGGCTTTGCCATGGGCATGATTGTCTTTGCCCTTGACCTGTTCAAGGCCCATACCGGTTGGAGCATGCTCTTCATGCATGCGGCTGGTATGCTCTGCGGCATCTGTATTCTGATCATGATTGTCGTCTCGCTGATCGACAAAGACACCAATACCGAAGAAAACCTGAAGCTTGTCTGGGATTCGCCCATGACCCCGCTGCGTATTCCTGGAGCCAAGGGCTTGAAGAACTATAAATTCCTCTCTCTGCTCGTCATGCTCGCCGCCTCCGTCATCTACTTCCTGTTCCGCAATCCGTCAGCGGAAAAGGTCGAAGCCTGGAAAACCGCGAATCCCGAAGCTGCCGCAAAAATCGAGGCACACTGTCATCCGGAGCAGAACGTCTGTTTACAGGAAGAGAAAAGAATAAAACGTTACGGATCTGTTATTGAAGTTAAAGCTGAGAAACTTGAAGAGTATGTACGGCTGCATGCCGATGTATGGCCGGACGTGCTGAAAAAGATAGAGGATTGTAACATTCATAATTACTCTATCTACCTGCGTAAGCTACCTGATGGAAGACACTATTTATTCAGCTACTTTGAGTATACGGGTGAGGATTTCAAGGCTGATTGTGCTAATATGGCCGCTGATCCTACAACGCAGGAGTGGTGGGATATATGCAATCCGTGTCAAGAACCCCTTGCTGACCGGTCTGCGGGAGAGTGGTGGGCCGGAATGGAAGAGGTCTTTCACTGCGACTAAACAATTTGCTATGGCAAAGAATATTAATGGCGAATGGAATTATCCAATTAGGAGATTAAAATGACAGATTATGAAGTATTAAGAAATGCGATGAAGAGCGGAAAAGTGCCGGAGGTAACCCGTCTGGTTAATGAATTCCTTGAAGCTGGTGAGCCTGCGGGTGATATTCTTAATCAAGGGCTGCTCTTAGCCATGAATGAGGTAGGTAAGCGTTTCAAGGCTAACGAGGTTTTTGTGCCGGAGGTGCTGATTGCCGCCCGTGCCATGAAGGCCGGGACTCAGGTTCTCAAACCGCATCTGATTGAGGCCGGTGTGGAGGCGGTAGGTACTGCTGTCATGGGTACTGTCAAGGGTGATCTTCACGACATCGGGAAGAACCTTGTTATTATGATGCTTGAAGGGGCTGGTTTTAAGGTGATTGATGCCGGTGTGGATGTTTCTCCTGAGGAATTTGTTGCGCTTGCCAAAGAGCATAACGCCCACATTGTCGGTCTCTCGGCCCTGTTGACAACCACTATGCCCGGCATGAAGAGCGCTGTTGATGTAATGCGCAGCGAAGGTGTTACCGCCAAAATTATTATCGGTGGTGCTCCGGTTACACAGGATTATGCGGATAAAATTGGAGCTGATGGTTACTCGGAAGATGCCGCTGCCGCAGCTGATTTGGCACTGAGTCTGATCGGGAGTTGAACCCTTTCTATCGCAAAGACTGCACTTTATTAATAGTTTGGGCGGTTTCGCCGAAAGTATCCAGATTATTACGTCTCTATATAGCAGGCACGTAATCATCTTTTAAGGGAATTATTATGTTACATGATCCAAGTCATTACACACCGATACCTGCCTTTCAGGAGACTACGGTTTCTTCTTATGACCGTGATATTCTCAGGGGGCTTGCTGAAAAAAAAGTCGCGATAGGCTCACTGCCTGTACAGAAGGAGAAAGCTGATCTTTGGCGAAAACTTAACGATCTTAAGCCTGTGCGTCCAATGGTCTGGATAAATGAGATCTGCTGGAACGAGATGGATTTCGATGACGAATTGAAATTATGCTGTGAGGGAGAGTGGGCGCGTGAGCAGGAGATACTTCTTCGTCGTGAGTTATATCAGTGGAATCATCTACCAGCCGATATGGTGATTAATCCGTGGATGGAGTGTCCCAAAGCGATACACAGCACAGACTTTGGAATTGTTGAAGAGACAGCCATTGCTAAAACCGATGACTCAAATGATGTGGTATCCCGCCAATTTATTGTCCAGATAGAAAAGATGGCTGATCTTAAAAAGATCAAGATGCCGGTAGTGGTTTACGATGAAAAGGTTACAGCATATCGGCAGGAGCTTTTTGATCAGGTATTCCGCGATATCCTCCCTGTAAAGACAATAGGTCAGTCACATATATGGTTTACTCCCTGGGATTTTCTTGTGCGCTGGACAGGCGTTGAAAATGCGATGTTTGGCCTTTATGATACTCCTGAACTCTATCATGTCGCAGTTGATCGATTGGTGGATGCCTGGATGATTGAATTAGATCAGTTTGAAGAGCAGGGTTTGCTTGAGCTTGATAATACCAACACCCGGGTTGGTTCAGGCGGATATGGTTATATCTCTTCTCTCCCCTCGCTGGAAAATTCTCCTGATATTGTTAAACCCAGTGACATGTGGGGTTGTTCCAATGCGCAGATTTTTTCCGGCGTGTCTCAGGAGATGCACTGGGAATTTGCTTTGGAACATGATATGCGTTGGCTGAAGCGATGGGGTGTCAATTATTACGGGTGCTGCGAACCATTGCACAATAAGACAGAAATATTAAAAAAAATTCCCAACCTGCGAAAGGTTTCCACATCTGCATGGTGTGATATAGCTAAAACCATCGATGGACTTGGGTCAAAGATAGTTTACAGTGTCAAACCTAATCCAGCCATTCTTGCAGGAGGCGACTGGTCTCCGGAAAAAGCACGTGCGGATATCCGTAAAGCTCTCGAAGCAGGAGAGGGGGCCTGCATGGAGTTCATTATGAAAGACATATCAACTGTTAACTACGAGCCTCACCGTCTGTGGGAATGGGCACAGATTGCGATGGAGGAGGTAGCAGCGGTCCGAACCAGATAAATTATGATTTTGGGTCTTTTGAAACCATTACAAAAGGAAATATATATGAAGTTCAGTAAATCCACATTCATCTCTGATATCACAACAGACCGGCAGAGAAAAGCAATTCCACTGCTGACATCTACCGGAATAGATCTCATCGGGGCACTCTCAGGCGACGTATATAAATCCGGCAAATTGCAGGCCGATTGCATTGAAGCTTTAGTCAAGAAATTCCCGCCTGATGCTATTGTAACTTTTATGGACCTGTCGGTGGAAGCAGAGGCGTTCGGATGCGAGATCGCATTTTCCGACGATGATATTCCGACCGTTTCGAGAGCTGCAGTATCGAACGTTGATGATATTGAAAACCTGAAGATTCCCGAGGTCGGAAGTATGCGGACTTCACAGACCATTGAATGTGCAGAATTTTGTGCACAGATGTTTGCCCAACCCGTATTCGGCGGTATTATCGGTCCGTACTCTCTTGCCGGACGGCTGGCTGATATGACTGAGATGATGATGATGACCGCTGCAGAACCCGAGGCTGCGCACAAACTGCTTTTAAAGGTCACGTCGTTCCTGAAGGATTACTTATTGGCACTGAAGCAAACGGGAATTGCCGGGGTGGTAATCGCGGAACCCGCTGCGGGTCTTCTCTCTCCGGAGATGTGTAAGGGGTTTTCGGCAGATTATATTGGTCCGATGATTGAACAGGTGAAAGACGACTCTTTTATGGTAATTTTGCACAACTGCGGATATGTTGAGAAGCAGATTGAGGCCATGTTGTCTGCAAATCCTGACGCACTGCATATCGGAAATTCTGTGGACATCCTCGATATACTTCCACAGGTTCCATTAGAGGTTCCGGTGATGGGAAATCTGGATCCGGTGGGAGTTTTCCGGTATTCTGATGCCGCCACTGTATACGAAGCAACCGCATCTTTACTTGTACTCACAGCGGATTACCCAAACTTTGTCTTATCAACCGGATGCGATGTCCCTAGTGGAGTGCCGCAGGAAAACATTGCCGCTTTTTATAAGGCATGCAATGATTACAACAAAAAGTTTAATATTACAAAGTGAGATGACCGAAATGACGGAATCAGAATCACTTAAAACAGCAATAATTAATTGGGTGTCTTTTTAAATGAAATTGACAATTACCAGAAGCCATTCGCAAAATTTAGCGCGGCAACTTGCGGAGTTAGGTGTTCCATTGGATCTACGCTGCGGGGGGAACGGAACATGTGGCAAATGCCGCGTGAGGTTGCTAGCCGGAAAGTGGAAAGTCGATGACCGCGATGTGGAAATTCCCTGTGAGGCGCTGGCCTGCAGAACTATTCTCATCAGCGATGTAGGTGAGGTTAAAGTTCCCGAGAGTTCGCTTGAGCAAAGTTCAGGAAATATACTGGCCGA
This sequence comes from uncultured Lentisphaeraceae bacterium, assembly GCA_964557205.1. Classification (GTDB taxonomy): domain Bacteria; phylum Verrucomicrobiota; class Kiritimatiellia; order RFP12; family UBA1067; genus JAQVQN01. Next base: position 2,043 of record CAZKZI010000108.1, on the reverse strand, counting down.
ATGGGTGAACGTGCAAATCCCGGTTACACACCAGACTGTAATAGCCATAGACATCGGGACAACAACAATTGTTGCAGTGAAAATCAAAGATGGGCAGGTTGTCGGGAGAGCCAGTTGTTATAACGCCCAAAGCCAACTTGGTGATAATATCATTACGCGTATTCAGCACGCCTCTGAAGGCATGCTGGAGACTCTCAATCAGCTTGTTATGAGAAGTGTGGATGGCCTTCTGGCTCAACTAGGGCTCGATGGCGTAGATCGAATTGCCATAGCCGGAAACACTGTGATGAATTGTCTCTTCCATCAGATTAACCCTGAATCCATCGGATCGGTTCCTTTTACTCCACCGATGCGGGTATTTCCAACAAAAAAAGAGATGTTCGGAGGTATCCCCGTTTTAACTGTTCCGTCAATTGCCGGATATATCGGTGGCGATCTTACAGCGGGAATGGCTGTGATTGACCTCCAATCGGATGAAATGCTTGTCGACATCGGTACAAACTGCGAAATTATCTATGCGACTGAAGCTGGCATCTTCTGTGCGGCAGCGGCTGCAGGTCCTGCATTTGAAGGAGCAGGTCTTTCCTGCGGTACACGCGCTATAAAAGGAGCTATCGACCATTATTTTAAGAACGGAACGTTTTCCACAATCGGAAAACTCCCTCCCATCGGCATCTGCGGTTCGGGCTTTATAGATTTTCTGGCCGTTCAACATTCAAATGGACACCTAAACCAATTCGGACGCTATGAACCTAAAGCGAAGTCGTTCCGCATTGTTGATGATATTATGGTTTACGAATATGATATTGAGCAGCTTCTCAAAGCGAAAGCCGCAGTATGGGCCGGAATTATGACGCTTGAAAATCACTGTGGAAGAGCTGCTCGGAAGATCTATCTAGCGGGGGGATTCGCGCAGTATCTTGATCTCAAAAACGCCATTTCCATTGGTATGCTTCCTGAGCGCGAATATGAGATCGTTGGTAACACGAGTCTTGCTGGTGCCGCGAGGCTGGCATGCGAACCGGACCTTCTGAATGAATTGATCACTTTGATCGACATACCCCAGGAAGTTCAACTTAATACTCTCTCCGACTTCGAAGACAACTATATCGACGGGCTTTTGCTTCCATGAAATTCAAGGTGATCTCTTGTAAGATGTTTCAGCACGAAATTGAAGTTGTGGCATCCGCATCTCCGCATGATCTTGATATTGAGTACATTGAACTCGGTGAACACGCGCGCCCAGACAAACTGCGCGCTAAGTTGCAAAGTAAGATTGACAGTGCCATCGAATTTGATGCGGTGTTGCTTTGTTATGGACTCTGCGGACTTGCAACAGATGGACTGGTCGCACGCCATATACCCGTTGTCTTGCCGCGTAGTCATGATTGTTGCGGCATTCTTCTCGGCAGTAGAAAGCGATTTGAGGATATGTTTCGGGAAATGCCCAGTATGCCGTTCAGTTCCGTCGGCATCATTGAAAACGGGGATTACTTCTTCGATAGCAGCGACCTGATGCATGGTAGCAGATGGGATGCACTTGTTGCGCAATACGGTGAGGAAAATGCAACATACATCTATGATATGATGCATCCGAAAATGGATGGCAAACTCCTGCCTATTTATTTCATCGATACACCTGAATTTGATTCAACCAAGGCCAAGAAAAGCTGTCGTGAAAAGGCTGCAGGGGAGGGACGTGAATGTAAAGAACTTGCAGGGGATTTACGGCTCATCCGCATGCTCCTTGCCGGCAACCATCCCGAAGCCGAGTTTCTTACTGTAAATTCAGGCGAAACTGTTAAACAAACTGGTGACTGGGATCAAATCGTTCAGTCAATTGATATAGGCTAGACCAATTGTTGAGTCTTCCCCACGCACGTGGGGGTGTTTCCTACCATTACGGCGATCCAGAGATTACCATCAAACGCACGGATGAACCGCCTTGCGATTATCTGCATGAGCCGTCTGGGGTCACGTCTCAACAATCGGTTGCGCTGAAAAAGTCGGCTGCCGATGGGCGCCTGTGGCCGCCATGTCCCA
>CAZKZI010000107.1:2710-12018 GCA_964557205.1 uncultured Lentisphaeraceae bacterium | reverse complement strand
GGTTTTAACGCTGTTCTTACTCACAAGTCAGGGGTCCGCGGCAACGCGGGCCCCTGCTGTTTTTTAGAATTGCCGTGTTGCGCTGGTCGGCGCACTGTGCTACCATATTGCGCTACGGTAAAAGAGTAGTGGAAAACGGATCCGCTCCCGGATCAACTGGAGTCGTCTTATGCCCAAATTCGCGTATATCGCAGTGGATTCCGCAGGCAAGGAGAGCCGCGGCACGATCGAGGCCCCCAACCAGGCGCAGGCTGTGGCCAAAGTGCGCAGTCAGGGTCTTTTCCCGACGGCCATCGGCGCGGCTGGCGGCGAAAGCGGCGGCGCCAAGTCATCCGCCAAGCCCGCCTCTAAAAAGCCGGCTCCCGGCGCCAAGAAATCCGTGGGTCAGATTAAGATCGAGCTGAAGCTGCCGCGTTTCCTGCGCGCCAAGGTCAAGCAGAAGGATCTGACCACGTTGACGCGCCAGCTCGCCACGCTTGTGGACGCGGGCCTGCCGCTGCTGCGCGGGCTGCATGTTTTGCAGCGCCAGACCCCCAACGCCTCGCTGAAAGAGGCATTGACCGGAATGTGCGACGCGGTCGAGAGCGGCAGCACCTTCTCGGAGTCGCTGCAGAACTACCCTAAGATTTTCAACAACCTCTACATCAACATGGTCAGGGCCGGCGAGGCCGGCGGTGTGCTGGAGGTGGTGCTCAACCGTCTGGCCGAGTTCGCTGAAAAGGCCGAGCGCATCAAGAACAAGGTCAAGGGCGCTATGGTCTATCCGATCGTGGTGCTGGTGGCGGCCATAGGCATCACCGGCTTCCTGCTGGTGGCGGTGATCCCCAAGTTTAAGGATATCTTCGACGACCTGCTCGAGGGCAAGCCGCTGCCGGTCATCACGCAGTTTGTGATGGACGCCAGTAACCTGGTGATGCACAACGGCCTGGTTGTCGTGGGCGGCATTGCCGCTATGGTGGTGCTGTTCAAACTTTTCGCCAAGACCAAGACCGGCAGCTATATCCTGGATGTCGCCAAGATCAACGCGCCGATGTTCGGGTCGCTGGTGCGACGCACGGCTGTTTCACGCATGACGCGCACACTCGGCACACTGCTCTCATCAGGCGTGCCTGTGCTGCAGGCGCTGAACATCGTGCGCGACACCACCGGCAACGAGGTGATCTCGCGGGCCATGCAGGCGGTGCATGACGCGGTTAAGGAAGGCGAGAGCATGACCGCGCCGCTGTCGGCCTGCAATGTCTTCCCGCCGATGGTGATATCCATGGTGGAGGTCGGCGAGGAGACCGGCGCCTTGCCGGACATGCTGACGCGTATCGCCGAGACTTATGACGACGAAGTTGACAACGCAGTGGCAGGATTGACGTCGGTGATCGAGCCGCTGATGATCATCGTGCTGGCCGTTGTCGTCGGCACGATCGTGATCGCCATGTTCATGCCCATGATCCAGATCATCGGTACCCTTGGCTCGGCATCGTAAGAGGGAAGAGAGAAGAGTGGGCAAAAGCGCAGGCTCCGGAGATAGAAGTATGACGAAGCTTGATAAAAAAGCGAGGTTACGGCGGAGCCGCCGCACAGCCGCCTTCACCTTGGTGGAGATGATGGTGGTGGTGGTGGTTATCGCCATCTTGATAGCCGGAGTTTTCCGGCTGATGAAAGCCGTGGAGCAGAAAAACAAAGAGGCGCAGACCAAAGCCCGCCTTCAAAAGTTGCAGAACGCGATGTCGGCCTTCTACTCCGAATACGGCACCTACCCGCCGGTGGCGTACTACGGATCGCAAGACCCTTACACCGAGCAGTCGGATCTGTACACGGGCGATGGCACGCTCATCAAAGACCAGCCACTTACGGCGGAGAATGCCCTCCGCGCTGCACGGTGCCAGCCCTCAGAGTATCTTTATCCGAGCCCGAAGAAGTGGAACAAGGGCATCAACAGGATGTTTAAGGATGAGAACGTGCGTAACGCAAATGAAGTTTTGGCGCGTATCGTGCGCGACCGATCCGATACCGCGTGGTCAGACGGTTTGCGCGCTTTTCGTTTCGGCCTGCTATCTTTCCTTTTGCCCAGATTAACTTTGATGGGTGGCAAAAGCGACGGAAGTTTTGACGAGCAAAACTCACCGGACGTAAATTTTGTCCAGTCACGCCAGTGGAATGAGAACAATCCTGGCAGCCTGCGCGAGATCTATGAGCGTGAGCAGATGGTCATTGCCCGCTGGTTGCCGAATTTCGAGCGTTTTCCCTTGCGCGGCGTGGGCACGGTGATGGGTGTGCAGACCGGCGACGGCCACCACGACAACCTCATCCACTTGGCGACCGTCACTGATCCGAAGACCAAGCAGAGCTACAAATTGATTCACGCCAGCATGTATGACGGATGGGGACGCGAATTCTTCTACTACTCGGCTCCGCCGTACCAGAGCTACCGCGTTTGGTCGGCAGGCGCGGACGGCAGAACCTTCCCGCCGGGAGCCACGCCTAAGAACTCGGATCGTAAAACTGTGGCGGAGTGGACCGGGGACGATATCGTTTTGTTCGACAGATGAGAAAGAGTTGATTGCCATGCTTCGATATAAACCACAAAAGACCGCCCGTCTTCTTTTGATCGACAGGGGTAGAGATCAACGTGGCCGCGATGCCTTCACGCTGGTCGAAATGCTGGTGGTGATCGGCCTGATCGGTATTCTGGCCGCCACGCTGGCGACATCATTCACGCATGTCAAAAAAGCTGCCTGGCAGGCGCAGGCGTCAAGGCAGGTCAAGGAGGTCGCCACCGCCTTCAACGCTTATCTGCAGACAGAGCGGGAGTGGCCTGTCAAATGGATGGACAAGACCGAGCTGGACGTGGATGTCTGCAAAGAATTGCAGCGTAAGAATATGCTGGATGTGACAACTTACAATCTTAGTACTGGCACCATCAACCAGAACAGCCTCGACAAGTTCGGTTTGCTGGACCCGTGGGGCCGGGCGGCACTGAAAAGGAATCTTATCGGTGCTAGCGAAGGGACCAGCGTGGACAGCGGCGGCACCATCGCCGACCACCGTATCCAGTTCCGGCTGGATCAGAATTACGACGGCTACGTGGACAACCAGGACTGGCCTTCGATTCCCGGCGGGGCGCGCGTGCGCGCGTCAGTGCTGGTGTGGTCGCGCGGGCTGGACGGCAAGGACGACTTCCTTTCCGGCGGGCGCTATCCGGGCGGAGACGACCGGCTGAGCTGGGATCACCGGAAGTCGCGGCGGTGAGAGAAATAGGGAAGAGTGAAGAGTGGGGCGCGGAGGGTTTTGAAAAGGAACGCAATGTTATGGTTTTGAGAAATAAAGCGAGGGTGAATGCCGGTTTCACCATCATCGAGTTGCTGGTGGTTATGTCCATTATGGCGGTCGTCGCCACACTGGTCACGGGCGCGGCTATAAAGTCCGTGCGCCAAAGCCGTCGGAGGCGCATTCAGGTTATGGTGCGTGTGCTCGAGAACGGGCTCGTGGCCTACCGTACGCAGGAGAACGAATGGCCGTTTAAGCCTGGCAGTCTAGACCACGACCCGAAGCAGTTTTACCGTGTGCCGCGTTATTGGGCACACACCTCGGACAACTACAAGGTGTTCGAGGAGTTGCTGCGCAAGCAGGCTACTGACCGAGTCGCATATTTCGACGCTTCGGCTCTGCTTGTGCGCGGGCGCAGGTCGTTAAAAGACGCGCTGCAAGATGGCACGTATAACCTGCCGATCGGCTATCCCGACCCGGACGACTCCAATATTTTCCGCTACTTCTGTGTAGAGTACAATGAGTTAAGCGATTCCATCAAGGTTCATTGGCGGACCGACGGTGCGACGCACCGGGCGGGCACGATAATGTATATGGAGGACGACGAATTCAAGTGCCCCAAGGATAGCGCCAGATAAGCATGTTTGATGTGAGAGTGATATTATGATGACAGAAGCAAACAAAGCGCACTGCGGGAAGTACGGGTTCTCGCTGCTTGAGCTGCTGGCCGTGATGTCTATCATGGCCATGCTGTCCACGGTAGCGGTGACCGGGTATTTCAGCGCGGTGCGCGGCATGGCCCGGCGCAGCGCGGTCAAGCACATCGTCAACACTCTGGTGCTGGCGCGGCAGAGGGCCTGTCTGGAGGGTTCGCGCATCAGCGTCATGCTTTACAACGAGAACGTGGGAGACGACGAGGACGGCAAGGCGATGGTCGTGCCGTCTTATGTGGTTTGCAAGGAGATCGGCACCATTTCCAGCACGAGCGGCGATTTTCTGATTGACGAGTTCGAGTCGCTGGGCAAACTGTTCAACGTGGGCGGCGACAACCTGTCGATCAGCGCGGGGGATATGCTCAGCATGCGGCTGTATAACATGACGGTCGGCGGCTGGTGGGAGGTGTATCCGCGGGTCGAAGAGAAATACGGTGTCGTGGACGGACGTGAATCGGCCTACGACCGCGCACGTGGCGTATCCGTAGCCACATACGACATACCGGTCTTCGCCTTCCAGAAGAATCAGGCGGTGACCATCCAGCGGGGTACGGCCAACGAGCCTAAACGACCAAGTGGTGGCGAAGGATGGAGAACAGGTGACACCTACGGCATTGAGGCCGCGCCGGTCAACTCTCTGCCGCGCGGTATCCTGTTCGAAAAACTGGATGAGTCGGTGACCGAACCCGCCATCTGCATCACCTTCCGGCCTGACGGCAGCGCGGACAAGGTTGCGACTGTCCGTCTGGTCGAGAAGAACCCGCCGGGCAAAGGCTTGTCGATCACCGTCGAGAAGCTAGACGGAACGATCGGCTATTCCGAACAGTGGAAGTGAAGGCATGAAAACAAAATCACGTATATCCGGTTTCTCGCTGATCGAGGTCAACATGGCGGTCTTCGTTATGGCAGTCGGCGTTCTGAGCATGGTTGTGCTCTACCCGCTGGGTCTGCGCGAGAGCAGGCAGGGACAGGACGACCTGCAGCAGGCCATGCTGGCCGACCGGGTATTCAACCAGTTGGTGGCGGCCCTGTCGCACACGGAGGTAAAATGGTCAGCCTGGAAAAGCGTGCCTTTGTATGCAAAGGCACAAGACTCAAACAAGCCTGAACTGAACGCTTATCTCAGCAGCCTTGTGCCGGGCAGCATATCGCTGAACCCGCCTAGTGAAACCGACACCGACAACCCGCAGCTGAACCACAAGATATATTGTCACCGGGTGCCAGGCACTTCCGGCAAGATCATGGGCTTGCAAGTGGATTTTTTGCGCAAACTAAGGCTAAAGGACGAAACCGTGCAGTCTTATTATGCGGAGGTCATGTTTCAGGGCAATCCAGAATTGTAACGCTGTTAGTCGTCCTGACCATTGAAAAGGGGTCAAATGCTTAAAAACCGGAAAACAAACTGTTGCGGTTTTTCGATGATCGAGGTGCTTGTGGCCTCCACCATCCTGACCGTGATAGTGATGATGCTGGGCATGCTCTTCCAGTCCACCAGTCTGGCCTGGCGCACCGGTGTGCAGAGGGCTGACTCCTTCATGCAGGTGCGCGGATTTTTCGGCGCCATCCAGCGCGACCTCTCCGCTGCCATTGACGGGCGCGACCTGCCTGCGACACTGACCAGCGGCCGTTCGCAGCAGTTCTCTTCCTCATCGCTTAAGTTCTTCACATTGACCGGCAAGGGGTTTGATGACTCTGACAACCCCTACCGTTCATTGACCTACATCACCTACGACACCTCCGGCAACCGCACCGAGCAGAAGCTGAAAGCCAGCGGCGGATGGGACACAGAGGTCAAATATAACGTGATGACCAGCGCGGACCGGTCGATCAATCTCAACAAGCCGAAATTTAAAGAAGTAAAATTTATCGTTGATAAAACCGATTCTACAGGCTTCCCGTTGTTTGTGAACATCAAGGCCAGCGTGCAATCTTCAGGATACACTCTGGATATCGGCGCGGCCTCGGCAGGTCCGGACAGGAACTGGGAGAACACTAAGGATAACATCACGACCTGGACGGAGAGGAAGTGAGGGCGGGACGCTACGGCATACGGGCGATGCGCACGAGCTCGTTTGCCCCGCTGAAGCGTGGCCGCCGCGGGATCCCGGCTAAACGATCAAAGTGCGCCCTGCCCGTATGCTCTGCGCTTTTTGGGGTGGCAGGGACCGGGGTTGCATGCGGAGACACGGAGATTTTGAGGAGACGACTGCTATGAAGCGAAGCAATAGAGCGACGATGGCTTTCACGCTGATCGAAATGATGATCGTAACGGGCATGCTGGGCGTGCTGATGGGCGTGACTTTCTCCGGTCTCGGTCAGGCTCGGAAGCAGGCGAAGATCACCAAGGCCAATGCCGAGATACGTGAGCTGATGAACGCCTGGCTGGCTTATGAGGCAGCTTATGACGACTGGCCGCTGGAGATGAAAGGCGATATGATCGAAGCCACCGAAGAGAATCTGAAAGAGCTGCTGGACGGCAATCAGGATCAGACAGTGTACCTGAACGCCAACATGGAGCGTGGCGCTTTTCGTGACCCCTGGGGCATGCCGTACCGTTTCCGGCTGGTTTATGAGGATGACCAGAACAAGATGACAGAGGATTTCGAAGCCACGGTGACCTTCCCGAACAGGCACCGCCACCTGTGACACGATTCAGTTTCGTTTAAACTGAATCGCGCCAAATTAGGAATTAGGAGTTAGGAATTGAAAACACAAAACCTTGAAAGTCGGACGGGTCGAACTGATCGGACTGATCAGACGGGTCGGACGGATCAGACTGATAATTATGCCGCGCCGCGCCGCGGCTCGGCCTTGCTGATCGTATTGGGTTTTCTCTCCTTCATGATGATCAGCGCGGTCTCTTTCGCCGTTTACATGCGCATCGAGCGCCAGGCCTCATCCAACTACCGCCACTCCACCACCGCCCGCCACATGCTCAATGCCGCGCTTTACCGGGCCATTGACGAGATTGATTCCGAGCTGCGAATTCCTTCGTTCGGCAGCAGTGACACGCTATGCAAATTCCCCACCAATTGGCCCGGACGGGTGAGGACTTCGGCTGTGGCCGACGGCTATCTCAACGACCGCAACACGCGGGTGCTTTCCATGGAGTCGCTGGGTTTCATACCCGGCATCTTCGTCAATGACGTGCGGCGTTATGCCAACCCGCATAAAAATGATATCGGCCACGACAACAGCGACGCGACCAAAAATTGGCGTGGCGCTAAATGGCGCACTATCAAAAACATCGACCAGGACCCGATAGGGCGCTACGCATATATCTGCGTGAATGTATCGGACATGCTGGACGTGAACCTGTGCCGGGCATCGGGACGCGATTCCAGTTCCAACCGCGTCAGCATCAGCCATCTGTTCAGCCACCTGCCCGACGCTGATGATCAACGCAGCAATTTCGATGATAGCTTTGTTGACAATGACGGCCAGTATTTAACCCTTCAGGATTTTTACGCTTGTCTGTTTGGACGTGACGATCAGGTTTTCACTAGTCCATATCACGACTTTATTGATCCCAAAAACACTGCCGCTGCCCCGGATCTCGGGTTCAATGACACTGACAACCATCTCGTCATCACAGGCAGCCGCGCCCTGCCCGAGCCCTCCAGTGCCGCCACCCCACCACTTAACCTATACGGTCTCGGTCCGGGTGATATCAATACTGCGTTTATTGAAAAACTAGATACGGCTCTGACGAATGTGAACATTGCCGGGCAGGCCAACCGCGAAATAGTGACCGCCATGATTCAGGATTATCTGGACAAGGATCCTGTGCCGATCAGACTTGACATCCCGTCGGTTGAGATGGTTCCCATGATCAGCCAGATCACGTTTGTGCCGATGGGAGGCAGGGACACCATTGTGGCTTCGGGGGTTGTGCCGGCCACTGATCCGCCGCAAACCGTAAACACCATGCAGTTAGGCGCGCCCGGCCCGCCATACGGCACGGTCTTTGTTGAAGTCATGTGGCCGTTCAAGAATTGGCAGGCGCGAAAACCCTTGCCGGTCCCCGGCAGCTTTAAGGTGCGTGTGCACGCTTATTTGAAGGTGGTCGGGCAGCCAGACGACGCGTTCAACCAGACCGGCGATTTCATGGGGCCATTGCTGGAATCCGCGCATTATTACACAATTGCGCCCACAGATGCAGAGATCACATTTAACGCCGCGCTGGAAATTCCCGACGACCGCGACAAAAAGATCAATAATTTTTATGGTATGGGAGTGGTGCAATTGCCGAATTTCGACAAGAAGATACAGCTTATTGACGATAAAGGTATTCCGTCCGCGCCGTTTTTTGCGGCAGGCAATTTCGTCAGCGTGTCCATGATAGTTTTCGCGCAGGTGATCGACGCGTCAGGCAATGTGGTTGACCAGGCGCCGAAATTAAGCACCACCAGCGCCTCGACCATTTCAGCGCCGGAGTTCGGCTTCACGCATAAGCTGTTTTTCCAGACCGACCGTGTGCCGATCACATCTGCGGCCATGTCAAAAATATTAACCTACCAGTGGGACGCGCTGGAGACGCCCGACCCGCGGTTCAATTACAAAGCCGCCAACTGGGTGTTGTGGAAAGCCAGCTCAGTTAACAATAAGAACCAAGAGCCGGGGCACAACCTTTCGACCGAGAAGCTGCTGGGTCAAGACGGGCGTGACACCGACATCTTCATGTCGGTCGCTGACACCGGTTATTTCCAGTCGCCCGGCGAACTGGGTTTTATATTGCGCCCGTTTGCTTTCAACATCGGAGGATCGCCATGTGATCTGTCTGATGACACACGCACCCCTGAAGACGCGCCATATATGTTCCGTACGATCCGCATCTACGACCACGGCGGCATCGGGGTCAATCAAAAGCAGGACAATATTTATGAGCATTTCAATGTGGTCAATCCTAGCGGGGCGCTTGACGGCGCACGGGTGAATCCGCTTTCCGACATCACCGCTGTGCTGGAAGGGGCTATTGCCAAGACGCCTTTTGATTACTGGATCAGCGCGCGTCTGGCCGCACTGGCCGCGACACCGAAAAACGCCGAGTATAAAGAACTGCAGACCGAGACCTACGACTCTTACGATGCCATTGAAACTACTAAACAGACCAGACGCACGCTCTTTCAGAAGGTCAACTGGCGTAATTTTGTGCAAGAATGGCGGGATCTGATGGTTCAGGATGTGCAAACCAAAAAGGTAAACAGTAAAACCATCGCGCAATCCTGGCAGGTGCAGATGCGCGATGTCTATGGATTGTTCGACACGATGGGGTGGTACGCGGATACCGGGGACACCATGAAGATCTTTAAATCAGGATACTCGCATAATGCG
>CAZKZI010000107.1:0-2610 GCA_964557205.1 uncultured Lentisphaeraceae bacterium | reverse complement strand
GGGTTTCGCCTTGGTATCAGCATAACCAAAACAAATGGGGATCCCTGGATGAAAGCAACACCAGCATTTCCGACCCGATCGCGGAACAACGCCGTGACAGCTATCACGCCCACCGTGTCCTCTTCTTCAAGCAGCTTGATAAGTAGAGAAAGAGCCGGGAACTGGGGCAGTGCCCGGGAGGTTTAACGCAGAAGACGCAGAGGTGCGGAGATTTTTTACCCGCTAATCTCCGCGAATGAGAACGGCTCCCTTTTTCTGCGGCCTCTGGCCGCCGCTAATCGCTAGAAAAAGGGAGACCGTACGATTGCACAAGACTAATGCAAACTTGCCAGCATGATTTTTTAGCGATCAGCGACGGGCCATTGGCCCGGAAAAAATCATGATGGTTTTCGCGGAGATTCGCGGGAAAAATTACAGAATCATTGAGGATAGAAAGAGTGGCATGGACCGGGGTTATTGCGACCACCAAGTGGTCTCAATGACGATGGTAAAAGGGGGGGGGGGAAGAGTGAAAAGTTCAGGAAGAGAAACCGCATGCTAAAGACTGATTTTATCCCGCAATGGGTGATCGAGAAGAAGCGTGACAATGCGGAGCTATCCGAAGCCGAAATCCGCGCCTTCATCGCAGGCTTCACCAGCGGTCAGATACCCGATTATCAGATGGCCGCGCTGGCCATGGCCATTTTTTTTCGCGGCATGAGTGATGCCGAGACAGCGACGCTTACCGATGCCATGATGCGCTCTGGCGATTTGATCTCGTTTGAAGGCTGGCCGCGCCCCACCGCCGACAAGCACTCGACCGGCGGTATTGGCGACAAGCTCTCGCTGATGCTCGGCCCGCTGGCCGCCTCGGCTGGTCTGGCGGTGCCTATGATCTCCGGACGCGGTCTGGGCATTACTGGAGGCACACTCGACAAACTGGAGTCGATACCAGGTTACAACACGCGTCTGGATGTCGATGCCTTCAAGCGGGTAGTGGCAAAAGTCGGTTGCTCGATCATCGGTCAGACTGAGAGGCTCGCGCCGGCTGACAAGCGTCTGTATGCCCTGCGCGACGTGACCGGCACGGTGCCGAGCATACCGCTGATAACCGCCAGCATCATGTCCAAAAAACTGGCGGAAGGCGCGGCGACGCTGGTGTTCGATGTCAAATGCGGCCGCGCGGCGTTCATGGGCGATATTGAACAGGCGCGCAAGCTGGCGCGCAGCCTGACCGGCACGGGCCGCGCGCTGGGACGCAAGACCGGCGCGCTCATCACCGACATGGAGCAGCCGCTGGGACGCACTGCAGGCAACGCGGTGGAGGTGGCCGAGGCCATCGAGACACTCAAGGGCGGCGGCCCCGCGGACACACGCGCGCTGACCGTGGAGTTGACTGCCATGATGTGCGAGCTGGCCGGGGTCTTCGACAGCCGCGCTGCTGCGCGTCAGGAACTCGAGGCGCGGCTGGACGACGGTCGCGCGCTGGAGGTGTTTCGGCGGATGATCGAGGCGCAGGGCGGCGACCCGCGCGTGATTGACGATGCGCGCCGTCTGCCGCAGCCCGGCGCGGCAATCGAGGTGCCTGCGCAGCAGGCGGGCTTCGTGTCGTTTGTGGACGCGCGCGAGATCGGACGCTTGGCGCTGCGGCTGGGCTCCGGACGCAAGTCCACGGACGACGTGATAGACCCTGCGGTCGGCATTGACCGTCTGGTGCAAAGCGGCGAGAGCGTGGAGCGCGGACAGCCGCTGATGCGTCTTCTGGCAGCCGACGCGATTAAGGCTACGGCTTTGCGGCCGGAGGCCACGGCAGCCGTGCGGATCAGCGCTGAAAAGCCGCCGGAACGGCGGCTGGTTCTGGAAGAGGTGGGTTATTGCGACCACCAAGTGGACGCAATGGAGAGGGTAAAAAGAGAGAGTAGGGGCTTGATTCATCAAGCCCGTACAGAGAGAAGCAGGGATCAGACGGATCGGACGGATCAGTCAGATCAGACAAAGTGAGCGGCACATGAAAGAGAAGTTAAAACAGCCTGAGATTTCCATACCGGTGCGGGCTTTGCTGGTGAAGGCGGCGCGTGAGGCGGCAGGCCGGGCATACTGCCCCTATTCTGATTACCCGGTCGGCGCGGCCGTGCTGACCATTGACGGCCAGATTTACACCGGATGCAATGTCGAGAATGTCTCATACGGGCTCAGCAACTGCGCGGAGCGCACGGCGGTGTTCAAGGCGGTCAGCGCAGGCTGCCGTGATTTCGCGGCGCTGGTTGTAGCCGGCGGCGTGCGGCAGGCCGCCACGCCCTGCGGTGCCTGTCGCCAGGTCATGGCCGAGTTCTGCCGTCCCGAGATGCCGGTTTTCATCGCGCGCCTGAAAGGCGGCAAGATCATCTCGACGACCTTGGGCGCGCTGCTGCCGCTGGCGTTCGGCCGCGGCGGACGATAGAAGGAACCACGAATGGACACGAATAAACACGAATGGGCAGGGACCGGAGTTTTTAAACCACAGAGGACACAGAGAACACAGAGGATTTTAGAGGGCAAGGACCGGGGCGGACGATAGAAGAAACCACGAATGGACGCGAATGGGCAGGGACCGGAGTTTTTAAACCACAGAGGACACAGAGAACACAGAGG
>CAZKZI010000106.1:0-12150 GCA_964557205.1 uncultured Lentisphaeraceae bacterium | reverse complement strand
TGAAAAAACCGCCTCGCGTCAGAGTTTTACTCCGCGATAGCGGTTCCGCTTCAACAGTGTTATTGAACCTACTTCACATTTGTATAGTCCCCTACATAAGTTCAATGATAACGAAGGCATGAGCCACCTGTCAAATATTTTGACGCACACCCGAATGGATTCCATAATGCTTTGCACGGCAATGGAATACATCGTCATTTTAAGCGTCAGTTCGTCAAATAGAAAGTGTACCCGACAGGTAGTGCGGAGGTTTCTGGTTCGTCAAATACTGGACACCGGAGCGGAGTGTGGCTTGCCGGTGGGGCGGGCGTGAAATTCAGATACTGGCTGCGGCAGACGGGAAGACAACCGGATGCCGAGACGTTCAAGGAGTACTTGGATTGAGTTGAGTCATATTTCACTCCCGCGCACTTTGAACTGCGGAGCAAAGCTCTGCAATGGTATCGCAAAGATGGTCTGCGCAGGGCGAAGGCTACAGCCTAAAAAGCTAACAGCCTGTGCGTCCTATGGGACGCTACTGTACCCCCAAAGTGCCGAATAAGGGCGGAAAAATGAAAAAAGGCCAATAAAACGGGGTTTTATCAGCCTTTTAGATGGTGGCGGGTGAGGGCCACGATCCCCCGACCTGCGGATTATGATTCCGATGCTCTACCAACTGAGCTAACCCGCCGCATAAAATGTTTCAATAATTTACATGATTGCGGCGGGTGTGTCAACGCCGGGCAGGTGGCTCCAAAATCTTTTTTGGCGTTAGAGGCCGAGCAGGTCGCGTATGTCGTTGAACGACATACGCCGCATGATCGCCGCGTCGGTGGCGCCGATGGTGGCGTCGATAACCGCTTGTTTTTTCTGCTGCATGGCCAAGACCTTTTCTTCGACAGTGTGCTCGGCGATTAGTTTGATGCTGTAAACCGAGCGTTTCTGGCCGATGCGGTGGGCGCGGTCTGTGGCCTGGTCCTCCACGGCAGGGTTCCACCAGGGGTCGAAGTGGACTACCATGTCGGCGCCGGTGAGGTTCAATCCCGTGCCGCCGGCCTTGAGGCTGATTAGAAAGACCGGAATGGAGGGGTCGCGGTTGAAGCGTGTGCATTGTCCCAGGCGGTCTTTGGTCGAGCCGTCCAGATAACAGTAAGGCAGAGCGCGGTTATCCAGCTCATTGCGCAGCAACTTCAGCATTGCGACAAACTGGCTGAAGACCAGGATGCGGTGTCCGCCGTCGATGGCTTCGTCGAGCAGCTCAAAAAAGGCGTCGAGTTTGGCGGAGGGGTTTTTGTAGGTGCCGGGCTGGTGGCGGTCTTTGAGCAGGTCGAGGTGGCAGCAGGTCTGGCGCAGCCGCATCAGCATGGCCAGAATTTCAAAACGCGAGCGGTCAAAGCCTTTGGTGTTGACCAGGTCGCCGATCTTGCGGCGCGATTCGGCCAACAGGTTGTTGTATACATGCTGCTGGTCGTCGGTCAGTTGGCAGAAAGACACCTTTACGATCTTGTCGGGCAGATCTTTAGCCACATGTTTTTTGAGGCGTCGTAATATAAACGGATGCAGCTTACGGCGCAGCTTGGCTTGCGCCATTTCGCCGGCGCGGTCGCCTGCGGCGATCGGCAATTCGTAGTTGTAACGAAAAGTTTCATATTCGCCGAGATACTCCGGCATCAGGAAGTCCATGATTGACCAGATGTCGGCCACGCTGTTTTCCACCGGGGTTCCGGTTAGCACAAGGCGGCAGTCCGCCACGATTTGTTTGGCAGCCACGGCGTTGAGTGTGGAGCGGTTCTTGATGTGCTGGGCCTCGTCAAGTACCGCGGCCGAGAAATTGTAAGGCCGGTAGGAGTCAAGGTCACGGCGCAACAGGGCGTAGGAGGTTATGATCAGATCATTTTCAGGGATCTGGGCGAAAAGCGCGGTTCGGTCAGGACCGTTGATCATCAGGCGGCGCAGGTGCGGCACGAATTTTTCCACCTCGCGGTTCCAATTTTCGACCAGGCTGGTGGGGCAGACGATGATGGCGGGTCGGCCGCAGGCTGAGGTGTCAGTGCGCGGCAGGCATAACCATGCCAGGGTCTGCAAGGTTTTGCCGAGGCCCATCTCGTCGGCGAGCAGCCCGTTGAGCCCCGAGTTTTCGATGAAGCGGAGCCAGTAGACGCCTTCTTTCTGATAAGGCCGCAGCACCTGTTCGAGTTCACCCAGAGGCACAGGCGCGAAGCGCCGGTTGCCCGCGCGGTTGCTTGCGGAGGCTTTCTGCCGCCAGTCCGCCGGGTCTTCCACGTCAATGCCGTCAATCGCGTTCAAGGATGCCTGCACGAAAGGCGCGTAGATTTCGGGCATCATGAAATGGCCGGGTTTTATGCTTTCCCGGCTTTGGCAGTCATTGAAGACAGCGCGCATCGACTCGACGGCTTCGCGGTCCACCAGCACGGTCTGTCCTTCGCGCTCGAAAAAAGAGTCACCGCGGTTGATGGCGCGTTGGATCTCGGCATCCGGCAGCAGGTGTCCATCCAGATATTCAAAGCTGAAGCCGACATCGAACCAGCCGCTTGTCTGCGGTTCGATTTTAACTACGGGAGTAACTACCGGCAGCGAATCGGCCAGAGCCGCAAGTTTACCGGAGAAGTTAATCTTCCAGCCGTTGCGGCGCAGTGAAGGGTGTCCGCTACCCAAAAAATTCATTACTTCGCGAGTGCCCACAAGGGTGTAGCCCGGGGCGGCGGGTTCAAACCCGTATCCTTTGAGTGCGGCGACGGCGGCTTCTTCGGCCGGCAGGTTGCGTGTGTTGTAGCTCAGGAGGTCTTCAGGGTCAGGCAGCGCGAATTCACACTGGATGTCAGGCGATCCGGCGGGAAAGGTGTGCTGCCCGTAAAGCGCAGAGATAGTCGCCCGCAGGGATGCGCGGGTGCCCCGCAGTTCCAGCAGGAAAGCGGGCTTTCCCGGGCATGTTTGGAAACAGTCTGTCGGAACTTCCATTTCCACGGTTGCGTGATCTTGCAGCTTAGGCAAGTCGCGACGCATAAAGTTTATGACCTTGTCGCGGGGGACGATCTCGTCCTGCAGGTAGATGCTGTGGTATGGGACGGGCAGGATGTCTTTCATCGGCCAAAGGTGGCCGTTGGTAAAGACGCGGCCGAGTCGTCCGGTAACGAGATATAGCGGCAGATCGCCTTCGCGTGAAGAGGGGGTAGATGTATAGGGGTAGACAATCAGCTCGCCGTTGTCATGGTCAAGGTCTACGCGTAAAACGGTGCGCACGGGGGAGTTTTCGACTGTAAACGGAGTGTTGTCGGCTACAGAGACGCTACTGGCGGGGGAGATGTCCAGTATGTTCATGAAGTCTGTTGCGGAGACCTGAAAGTCTGCGGTTGGGGTGCGCTCGCAGATATCTTCTATAACCGCTAGCAGGGTATCGTCGGCCGGCGACAGCGCCAACGCAGTAGAGGGTCCGAGAGAGTCGGGCGCCAGTGATCGGCCAGCAACGGTGAAGGCAAGTTTTAGGGAGACGCGGCCGTTTCGGAAATCAGCGATCCAGGATATTGGCAGTGTGAGGCTGACGGATGCTGCCAGGCCACGGGGGTCACGGCGGATGAAGGCGGCGTCGGCAGTCTGCGCCATGCGGCGTGCGCGGCGTTGCTCCTCAATGTACTTCTGTTCGCGCAGGGGGTCGGAGCGGCGCAACATGATGGCTATGCCCAGTGCTACAACATGCGGGCAGACCAGTCCCTGGCTGCGGTTGGTGAAGCAGGGGCAGAGACTCTCGATCGAGCCGTTGGACAGCAGGCGGAGCTTGGTATAAATATTGGTGCCGGATGCCCGTGCAATCACGCCGGTGATCAGATCGCCGCTGATGTCGGTTTTGACGACAGCGCCTTTTTTTACCAAACTCTCGGCTTGCAGATAGACGGCCTCGCCGCCCCATTCTGTAAGCGTCTTTCGCGTTATGGCTACGGGCAGCATGTGGCGATGTCGCTCGCGTTGTTGTTGGCGTGGTGATCCGCCTCTGCCGTGTGCAGGGCAGCAGTGCGGGGCATAGGCATGATGTGCAGCATGCCCCAGGCGATCAGGCCGGAGACCAGTCCGATTATGGCACCGATCTTAAGCCATTCCAGAAAAGCGATATAGGCGTGTGCACGTTTTTCAAGCAAGCCCAACGCTACGATATTGGCGGTTGATCCGATCGCGGTGATGTTGCCGCCGAAGCAGGCGCCGAAGAGCAGTGCCCACCAGAGTATCGAGTAATCGGCGGCACGCTCAACCAGCGACTGGATTACAGGGGTGAAGGCAGCCACGAAAACGATGTTGTCCATAAAAGCAGAACCTATCGAGGATATGCCGAGGACAAAGGGAACCATGGCTTTTGGGCCGCCGGTGACAACTGTGCTGAGCTTGTCCGCGAGGTTGGCTGTGACGCCCTGTTGCGCGAGTCCGCCGGCGATGGCGAAAAGCAGCATGAAGAAAAGCAGGGTCCACCATTCAACGTCGTGTTCCACGTAGTAACGCGCGCGTTGCGGACGGTAGGCCATCAGCAGACCCGCGATGATCAGGGGGGTGACGATCAGAAAGGCGTTTTTGTTTTCAGCACCGGTCAGGCCGAGCATGTTCTCAATCTGGTGGTGGAATGCGATGACTGAAACCGTGACGACGAGCACGCACAGACCGCGTTTGTAGGGTATTCGCACGAGCGGGCCGAGGCCGCGGTTCTGGTTGCGGTGCTCCTCCATCTTGGCGGTCATTTCTTTGATCGGTTTACGGAACCAGAACAGTACTATTGCGGTAGTGGCTATGAGTGATGTGAGCGCTATAGGCGTTGCGCCGGAGAGGAACTGTCCGAAGGTGAAGCCGGCCTTGTTCCCGATAAAGATACCGACGGGGTTACCCAGCATGGTGGATGCGGAGCCGATGTTCGTGCAAAGCACGGCGATCAGCACAAAAGGTGTGGCCCGTACCTTGAGGGTTTCACAGACCTGGAAGACCAGCGCCAGCACAACCACGATGGAAGAGACTTCGTCCACGATGCTAGACAGCAGGGCAGACAGTCCGCAGAGAATCAGCACAAAAGAGCCGCCCGTCATCTTTTTCTTGTTGATGATAGACTGGATGATCCATGTCAGAACCCCTAGATCTTTGAGACCCCCTACGATGATCATCATGCCTATCAGGAAGAAAATTATGTCCAGCTCGGTGGCGCGCATCAATCCTTGTAGTGTCATGGTGTGCGTGCCGATCAGCACCGCCACGCCCAGAAAAGCCGCGGCCACGCGGTGTGTCCAGAAGAAGAGGGTGGTGCAGATGACGCCGACGAAGGTACAGACCGCCACGACCGGGAGTGTGGCGGGCGCGATGCCGACGGCACGCGCACCCCAGCCGGCCAGAGCGGTGATTGCGATCATGGCACTAATTTTAGAAAACAACTGCAAGGGGGAAGGCGAGGCAACGGATTCACTATGCATAAAAAAAGGTCACTCCCGGAAAATTTTATTTAAGAAAAGCGGCAGGTCGATGACGCCTACGAGTTTCTTTTCGTTAAGGACATAACAGGTCGAGCAGTTGTTGCGGGTCATCTCGCCTGCGACGGAAATTGCCGGGGCGGACATCTGCACGGAGGGGAAAGCCTTAATGAGGATATCGGAGAGCGAAGAGCTTTGCTCTTTGCGAAGCACATCGGTAAAGGGCTCGAAGTTGATGATGGGGGAAAGGTCGGACATCCACAGCAGGTATTCCGGCAGGCAGACTTTCAGCAGTGATTCGGCACTGACAACTCCGACCATGTCGCCGTCGCCGTCCAGCACTGGTATTTCACTGTGCTGTTTCGCGATGAAGGAGTCGATAGCGGATTTCAGGTTGTCATTGTTGCGCATAAAATCAAAGGTTTTATCCATGATATCGGCTGCGCAGACGTAATCGGGCAACACCAGTCCGCCGCGTTCAAAATAACGCATGACCTCTTCGGCAGTAGACATCTTAACCAGTTTTTTTGACGTGTCGGGGTCGCGTAGGATGCTGGTCAGGGCTCGGATGATCTGAAGGTATAGCCCAGGCTGGTCGCTCGGGATTAGTACCAGCAAAACCAAATGCACGGGCATCTTGTTTTCAGCGAAGGCTATGCCTTGTCCGGATGTGGCCACAGCGACATAGGGCTTGTCAATGTCTTCGAGGCGGGCGTGCGGCAATGCTATGCCGCGTGACAGCACCGTGTCGCTTGAGTTTTCCCGTTTGCTAATCGCCTGAAAGCAATTTTCGATATCGGGAAGTTTGTGCCGGGAGGCCAGATGCGCCAACATTTTACGGATCAGATCGTCCCTGCCTATATCGGCTTGATTGACAAGGATGTCCGAAGCACTGAAGAACGAAGATAAAGTCAAGGCGGCTTTGGGTTTAGGAATCTTGCTCATAAATTATTCCCGTTTGCCGACTGGGTGCCTAACAAAATGTAAGCAACAACCATAATCCCAATCCAGTAAAACACAATTGCCATCATAGTTTAGCCATTCTCATGCCACCAGTCAATCACGAAGCAAGGAGTTGTCTCGAAATTATGTCTACTTCTCTCCAAAAAACGTCCCTTGCCCACATAATAAATCCAAACATTGGAAAGAAACGTTTCAGACAATCGGGGGAGGGGGATTCGCGACGATGACGTTGTCAGGGGGGTGCCTTGAAATGTATAAAGTGTTGCCTGGCGCCGGGACAGAAATTTTCCATTTTGACGGCGGCACGCTGATCCCGAAAGACGGGGCATTCACGGTGAACGGCGTTGTCGCGCCGGGCACGACCAACGGGACGGGAATGCTCACTGTGCAGGGCGATTTGACGGTCAATGACCAGACGGCTATAACCGTCAGCGGGAACGGCGAGACTGCGGCGCGTTGAACGTGACCGGCTCGCTCGTTTTCGGTTCGGGCAGCACGTTGACCTTCGTAAATCCGGCAACGTTCAAAAAGAAAACGAACTACACCTTTGTCACGGCTGACGCCATCACCGGTATGCCTGCCGTCACGGGGCTGCCGCCGGTCTGGACGATGAAAGTGGAGAGGGACACCCTTCGGGCTGTCTACAATGCGGGGGCCATCGTTCGGGTGCTTTGATCGCGCGGGATCGTGTTTTCCTTATGGAGCGGACGAAGCCCCAGCCGCGGCTGCTTCCGCCTTTACCAGAATGACGCGGTCCGTGTACACCTTGCCCGCTTTCATCCGGCTCGAAATGTAAGCGTCCCATTCCTGGCCGGGATTTTTCGCGTCATACAGATGACCCGCGAAGGCCTCGGCGTATCCGCCCGCTTGTCCGCCGAACGGCCTGGTGTAGGTCTTTGGCGCGGGAACCCTCACACTGCAGTCGCGGCTCAGCCTGACCCGTCCAACGAAATGGGTTTTGTAAGGTTCGCCCTCAGCCAAGGTCACCGTCTTTGAAAGGTTACTGTATTTCTTGGTCCTGTCCACATAGGTGAACCCCACCTTGCCGCTGGCTGGGGCTTTCGTGATGACCGCCACGCCGAACGCCGCATCGTCGTCAAACGGCAGCGTTAGTTTGTTCAGCGAACACGTCAACTGACGGATGTTTGCCGCGGGAAAACGTTCGAACTCCTTCGGCAGCGGCTTGCCACCCTTGGCGAGGTTGAAAAAGTGGATGCCGTTGTCCCGCCAGCACTGCTCGACCATATTGCGGACGAGCGTCCTGTTTTTGTCCGGTTTGCTGTTTTGGCCCGCAGGGCCGAATGTGTTGGCCTTGACCCGTTCAATGGTCGCTAGATAACGCCGGTTCACCCCGTCCACATCCAGCGGCCAATCCGGAATTGCCAGGCGGCATTCCTGCCAGAGATGCAGGGTGTTCTGATCCAGATTCAGCCGCGCGCACTGCACATGCAGCAGCGCCCGCGGCTCATTTGCGACCTGCCGCTCCATTTCGTCAAAGCCTTTCTGCCATTTCAGCAGGTTGGGAGGGGTGACATAGTTTGCGAAACGCGGATCGGGATTCCACCGCAGATAGCCGTCGTCCGCCGCGCCCAGGCGTTCCAGTTCGTAAAAATACGCCTTCATTTTTTCCGCCGCCGATCCATAAATCGCGCTCATGTATTCTGAGACCAGCGCGTCGATGTCGAGCGTCACGTCGTTGGCGATCCGCGTCTGCAGAAACACATTCAGCGCCACGAAGCCGGCGTTGCTGCGCATGAAATACGATTCCTGGTCGATGTAGGTGTAGCGCACGTTCAGGTCATACCCCAGCATGTATTCTTGGGGAATCCGCAGGACATTGCCGAATAGCGGCATGTGCACCAGCGGACGCGCGTACGTCGTCGGATAATAGTAGTACCACATCTGATGCGAGATCTTCCCCCATCCCTGCAGACTGTCCCACACCGACTGGTTGCTCTTTGAATTGTACGGTTTTGAGAAATCCGCCGTCAGCATCGCCAAGAAGGGGCACAGGTTGTCAGGCAGTTTGCCGTCCTTCAGCGTCTCAGGCGGCGGCGGAAATTCCGTTTGTTTGCGGTTGTACGCAAGAAAGCGCAGGATCAGATTCGGGTATCTCTCCCTGAAGTAAGGCGACGCCGTTTCGATCAGGTAGTCATACAGCGGCCCTCCCGGAGACTTGTATTTGCGCTCCAGTTCCTGGCACCCGTCGCACCAGCAGAAATGGTCGCCCACATCCTGCTGTTCGATGTTGATGACGGCGAGTTCGTCCTTCCTCATCTTGCAGGACTGAAGGTATTTCTCCACGTTTTGGGTCAGCGTCCTGCGCAACTCCGCGTTGGCGAAGCAGAAGTGATTACGGTCAGAACGCTTGCCGTTTTTCAGGAGGCTGAAAAATTCCGGGTGAGTCTCAAAGTAGTTGGTGTCCCTGAAAATTGAATACGGCTCCGGGATCGAGACCGGACGGTTTGTGGCCTGACCGTAGGGGTTGACGAACTTGAAGAACGTATGAACCCCAGCGCCTTTGAGTGAAATCGGATTGAAGGAGTTGTCATGCATCCGCGCGCGGCGTCCGAACAGTTGCGCCGTCGGGCAGCCAACCTGGGTGTAGCTGCTCCTGTTCCAGTCGCGGACGATATAGGATGGCATCATCTTCCGGTTGAAATCCATCATCGCCAGCATGAAGTATTTCGGCACCTTTTTATCACCCCAGGGATGATAGAAACGCATACCGAGCTGTTCATCAAGGAACTGGTAGATCGCGAACGTTGTGCCGCAACGGCCTCCGCCGTAGATCAGGATGTCATCCCCGATGTTCCGGAAAACGCGCTCCTCGTTTTGTAATCCGCTAATTTCGCCTGCGAGATCGCGCAGGGCCGCCGAATATCCCACAAAGATCCGTTTGTGGTATCGGTCAGCCTCAGCCGGCGTGACGATCCTGAAGTCCGCCCCTGTCGCTTCCTTGAGCAGTTCTCCCATGTCCGCAATAGCGGCAGACTCTTCCGCCGTCGGCTTGTCCGGCGTGACGACCACATACGCCGTGCTATGGTTCTCGCACAGTATCAGCTCCGCAAACAGAGCTAACGGGAACAGGAGGGTCGCCAACGCGACAATCTTGTGATTCATGGTGGTGGATTTTCCGTTTAATGGACACGCGCTTCGCTGAGTCAAAAGACCAGGAAACGATGCCTTTGTTTAACATTTCCGTCACGAGTACCCCACAGGATTGTCCAGAAACGTTCCGTTTCTATGATGTGGTGTCATTACCATCCTATAGGCCAATCCGGCAACATGCCGGTTCCCATGACTGGCTCTATTATGCGGGGGGGGTGAAAAGAGTCAACCCCGAAAATCCGCACAAAAAAGTGCTGGCCCTGCGTTTCTATGAGACAGCGGGTACCTGGCCATCACTGTCGGAAACAGTGGTATGGCCAAGATCGCGGGCATACTGGCAGACGGCTCAGCGGAGATCCAGCCCGTCGCTTTGCCGCACCGTGATGCGGACAAGATGAGAAAAAATTCATGGTTGACTCTTTAAATTCCTCCCCCGCATAATGAAATTCAAATGCAGATAAAAATTGCGTTCCGTTTTCAGTCCACCAGGGTGTTGGACACATGCACGACTTGCCAAAGAACTTGGCGCCATCTGTGACAACGGGTATGGAAATGGTGAAAAAGGGGACTTGAATGACAATGAACAAAAAGGGGCTCTCAATTTTATCCTGTTTTTTTCTATCTATTTTGTCTGCCACAGCCGCCGGCATTATAGATGTCTCTAAGTTTGGCGCGCTTCCCAACGACAACAAAGACGACAGCCGTGCCGTCAGCAATGCACTGGCGCAAGCCAAGGAACAGGGCGCGACTAAGCTTGTGTTTCCCAAGGGACGATACGATTTCTATCCCGACAAGGCTTTCGAGCGTTACCAGTACATTAGTAATAATGGCGAGGGGCTTAGACGCATCGCCTTCATGATTGATGGAATGCAAGGATTCGAAATCGATGGTCAGGGCTCTGATTTCCTTTTCCACGGTTACGTTTCGCCATTTTCAATCTACAATTCATCAGCCATTGTGTTACGCGGGTTCAGTGTCGATTACGCACGCACCTTCCATAGCGAAGGCAAGATTATCGCGGTGACCGACACCTATGCCGACTTGGAGATCCCCGCCGAATATCCCTGTTCAATCGAAAACGGCTTGCTCATATTCCATGACGGGAAAATCGGCCAAGAACGCACGCTCTACCCCGTCCGAAACTTGCTGGAGTTTGATCCGGTCAAACGCGAAACCGCCTACCAGGCCTGCGATTACGGGTTTGGCGGCGTCGATATCCGTGCTGAGGATATCGGCAACAGCCGCATCCGCCTTTTACGCAAAAAACTGAAGGGGACTCCCGGTAATATTTTTGTGTTCGGTGCGAGTCACCGGCTCGTGTGCGCCATCAATATAACTGACAGCAGAAACGTAACGGTCGAGAATGTGTCCATCTACCACTGCGGCGGCATGGGTGTCATCGGCCAGCGGTGCCACGACCTTTTCGTGCGCCGCGTGAAAGTCACCCCAGCTCCCGGCAAGAACCGTATACTCAGTAACACAGCCGATGCCACACACTTCGTAAACTGCGGAGGACAGGTCGTTCTCGAGGACTGCCTTTTTGAGCTGCAAAAAGATGACGCCACGAATGTCCACGGGATTTACGTGAAAATCGTTACCCGGCGCTCGCCGACTGTCATCGATGTGAAACTGAACAATTCCGATCAGGCCGGTTTCGATTTCATCCGAAAAGGCCAGAAGCTGGAGCTGGTTCAAAGTCCCTCGCTCATCACCTATGCACATCCGGTCGTCGAGCAGGTTGAACGACTCGACAAAGCACTCACGCGGCTGACCTTTAAAGAGCCACTGCCCGACAGGCTCGCCATCGGCGATGTGCTCGCCGCCTGCGATGATTATGCGGCGCTGACGATCCGTGGCTGCACCATCCGCGGCAACCGCGCGCGCGGCATCCTGCTCAACTCGCGCGGCCCGACCGTCGTCGAGAACAACACCTTCCATACCGCTGGCGCCGCGATCCTCTTCGAAGGGGATGCGCGCCACTGGTACGAACAGGCCGGGGTGAGCGACTGCGTGATCCGCAACAACCTGTTCGAAAACTGCAATTACGGCGTCTGGGGTCGCGCCCTTATCGAAGTCGGCGCGGGCATCGACCCGGCCTTCCGCGCCGAGAGCCGCTACAACAAGAACATCCGCATCACCGGCAACACAATCCGTTATTTTCACCCGGCCCTGCTCAGCCTTTACTCTGTGCAAGGGTTAACCTTCTCCGGCAACAAGCTGGAGAAGACGGACGCTTACCCGCAGTGGAAGCCTGACGCCCCGCGCTTTGATACGCCCGATTGTGACAACGTCTCCATCCAGGAGTAGTCGCACGCCCCGTTTTCTCGGATCACATTTAGCACGCGCTTCCGCATAGGCTTATTGCACCCTGAGCAGGGTGCCATGCGCCACCGTATATTCAAAGCACCCCATGTCAATGACACCGGACCAGGGGTCGATCCGGCGGTTACCGTTCCGTTGCGGTAGCGCAATCCCGCGTAGCCTATCTACCTGACACCCTTTGTTTTCTGTTCAGCACGATCACTGATTTTCAATATCATTAATATGATTGCATTTTCTCAAGGCTATGTCTAGGGTGAAGCGTCATTTATTGTAACCGCTCAGTTATTGGCAAGTCTGCCTTTGCAACGAATAAAGATGTCTG
>CAZKZI010000105.1:2822-12157 GCA_964557205.1 uncultured Lentisphaeraceae bacterium | reverse complement strand
ATCTCTCCTCTCCATACCACCTAAAAACCGTTTCCCTCCGCGACACTCCGCCCACACTTCGTCGGTTACGCTTCGTCGCCTCACTTAGTTGATGCTTGCACTTCACATTTTAGCACCAATGACCAATCAGTATGCACACGAAAAACCCGGAATATCCAGAAGGGGTACCGAACAGATGTATGATTCTAGCGGCAGGCATTCAAAATTCCAGCATGAAAAGAGGCCGCAAAGTGACAGGTCTTTTTGAAGCCGGTTTGGCTGGCGAAGGAGGTCAAAACTCGTCGTTTTCCCCGTCCTCTTCCCAGTCTTCGTAATCCTGCCAGAGCCTTTGCACCGTCGAGAGATGCGGCGCGATATCATGCGCGGCGCGGATGCTCATATAAGCCTCGTTGTCCCGCCCCGCAGCCTCGTGATAAAGTGTCTGTCCCATCAGCCACACCGCATAGGCATCGGGATGCGTCTCTTTCGGCAAGACCGTGGACTTCACTAGCGCATCCGCCTTGTCGTCCTCTTCGAGCAAAACCAGAAGCTGCAGCAGCGTGCCCCGGGCGAAGAGGTACTCGGGATGGGTTGCGACCAACTCGTATAAGATCGGCAACGCCTCCGTGGCACGCGCGCGCTGAATGAGGCTGAGCGCGTAATTGAAACGCGCGGGATAATAATCCGGCGCCTCCTTCATGATGCGCAGATAAACCTGCCCCGTCTTTTCCCAGTTCACGCTCTTTTTCTGGCTGTTCAGGATGGTTTTGGCGTAGAGCTTTCCAAGTTTTTCAGGCAACTCCCCGCCAAAGCGGAAGTCCGGATTCAACGCGATGCCATCCAGTGCCACATCTTGCATTTTGCCTTGCATGAACATCCTGATCGACTGGCCCGGCTCGAACTCACCGCGCATCAGCAATACGTTCGCCGCCTGAAGACGCAGGGAATCCGACCCGAAGCGGCCTTGGACAATCAGCCGCAGCAGGTTCAGCGCCTCTGAATGTTTAACTCCTTTCAGCATGCCGAAGGCGTTATCCGGATTATGCGGCGTTTCATTCATTAACGCCTCGCAGAAATCCGCGACGATGCGTCGCGAGAGCCAAAGTTCGCCCTTTGTTTCAAATTCGCCCTTGATGAGCGGCAAAGGGCAAATATCAAAGGAAATCAAGTAGGGCCAGTCGCCGCGGATCGTATCTGGCCGGACCCCGTCTTTGAGGTACTGCAAATAACGCCGCACCATATCCGCTTTGTGAAAACCCCGATTCACCCGCCGCAACGCATGCCGGGCATATTCGAATTCCCCGAGATTGGCAGCCGCCACACCGGAAAAGAAAGCGAGGTTCGAGGTATCGTCAAAGCCGCTCGCATCAATCAGATCAAGAATGTCTTGATGCCGTCTGAAACGGGCCAGCGCTTCGCAGACCTTGGTGCAGGCATCTTCACTCGGCATCTCCAGAGTCAACGCCTCATCAAGGGTGCGCCTGCAATTGATCTCATCGCCGCCGACCAGGTATAACGTCGCCAAGTTAGCCAAACCGAAAGGGTTGGGCAGGAGGGGCGATGCCGCCAGACTCTCCTGTTGCACCTGCATGGCTTCATCCGGTTTCCCGATGGCCATGAGGCAGATGGCCAGATTGTTCGCGGGCGTATAGACTGACGGCATGGCGGCCATAGATTCCCGGAACCAGGCAATGGCCTCTTCAAGATCGCCTTGCTGCATCCTTCTCAACCCCAGCTTGCACAGGCGGAAACCTTCCTTCACGTCACCCCCCGGAAGACTGGCTGAAAAGGCGTCGATCTCTCCGGCTGTCGGGTCGTATGCGAAACCGGAGGACGGAAGCTTGTGTTCAGACTGTTTTGGATAACAGCAGAATTTGAACTTCTTGCCGCTGCCGCAAGGGCAGGGATCATAGGGCTCGATTTTTTTCATACCCTTCGACCTTGTTAATTCGTTACAACTGAATTTAAATCATATAATGTAACGAAAGTGCCAGTCAATGGCTTGTTCTCGATTGCGGCAAATCCGAAGCTTTTAATGCAATGCATCCGGACGGCGGGGGGTTCATCCCGCCAGTTCACTTGCGATCATTTCGGCCTGCTTGAGAACTGTCTCAGTGGCCAGCAACTGCATATCGGGCGGGTAGCCGTATTGGCGTAGGGTGCGTTTCACGATCACCTTCAGCTTCGCCCGCACGCTCTCCTTGATGGTCCAGTCGATTGACGCATTCTCGCGCACCCGCTGCGTCAGTACGACCGCCAGTTCCCGCAGTTGGTCATGCTGCATCAGTTCGCGTGCGCTGGAATTGTTGGCCACCGCCGTGTAGAACGCATATTCAAAATCGTTCAGATGCATCCGTTTGGCCTCGTCATCGGATGCGACGATCTCCTTGCTGATCCTGATCAGTTCATCCATCACTTCGACGGCGGTCAGGATCTTGTTGTGGTATTTCTTGATGGTGTTTTCCAGCATCTCCAAAAGCGTCTTGCTCTGCACCAGATTCTTCTTGGAACGTGCCCGCAACTCATCCTTGAGCAGTTTTTTTAGGACCTCTAGCGCCACGTTCTTGTGCTCAAACCCTTTCAGTTCGGCCAAAAACTCTTCGGACAGGATGGAGATGTCGGGCTTCTTGATGCCCGCCGCGTCAAAGACATCAATCACCTTTTCAGACACCAGCGCCTGATCGATCACCTGCCTGATGGTGGTTTCCAACTCCTCGCTGCTTCGCCCCTCGCCCGTGCCCTCAAATTTGACCAGACGCGCTTTCACCGCCTGAAAGAACCCGACTTCGTCTTTCGCGTCCATCGCCTGCTCGTGCGGAATCGCGATGGCAAAGGCCTGCGACAGCGCGTTGACCTCGTTGATGTACCGCTTCCGTCCGTCCTCCAGCCCCAGAATGTGCTCTTCCGCCGCCAGTATCAGCGACAGTTTTTCAACGGTGTCCGAGTCGAAGTAGCACTCGTAGGCGAAGCCGTGATACATGGCGGAAACCACTTCCAGTTTCTCCAGCATCAGTTGCACGGCCTTTTCCTGCAGCAGGGTCGGATCGCCCTTGCCGCCGGCGTCTGAGTAGAAGGAGAGCGCCACCTTCAGATCGGCGGCAATGCCTAGGTAATCCACGACCAGACCGCCGGGCTTGTCGTTGTAGACGCGGTTCACGTGCGCGATCGCCTGCATCAGGTTATGACCCTTCATCGGTTTGTCGATGTAGAGCGTGTGCAGGCTCGGCGCGTCAAAACCGGTCAGCCACATGTCGCGCACGATCACCAATTTAAGCGGGTCGTCGTCATCTTTCATCCGCGCGGCCAGCAGCTTGCGCTGCTCCTTGCTCGTGTGGTGTTTGGCCAGCAGCGGACCGTCACTGGAGGCCGCCGTCATCACGACCTTGATGGTTCCCTTGGTGATGTCGGCATCGTGCCACCCGGGCCTGAGCCTGATGATTTCCGCGTACAGTTCGGCGGCGATCCGGCGCGACATGCTCACCACCATGCCCTTGCCGGCGAAAACCTCCTGCCGCGCCTCAAAGTGGCTGACAATATCCTTGGCGATGTTCTCGATGCGCGGACCGCTGCCGATCAGCGCTTCCATCTTGGTCCATCTGGCCTTCATTTCGCGAACCGCGAAACCCTCATCCCCGTCCCTTCTCCCAGAGGGCGAAGGGTGCGAGAAACCCTCATCACCGCTGTTCCCAGCGGGCGAAGGGCGCATGACTTCTTCCTCCTCTCCCCCTGGGAGAGGCTGGGTGAGGGTCTCATCGAAGGATGAGATGAGTTGCTTGCCTTCGTCGCTCAAACCCACCTTGGCGAGCCGGCTCTCGTAGAAGATCCGCACCGTGGCACCGTCTTCCACCGCCTGCGCGATGTCGTACACATCCACGTAATTACCAAACACCGCCGGGGTGTTCACGTCCGTCTTTTCGATCGGCGTGCCCGTGAAGCCCAGATACGTGGCGTTGGGCAGGGCGTCGCGCAAGTACTTGGCAAAGCCGTACACCACCTTCTTGCCGATCACCTCGCCCCGCTCGTTTTTCTCGTCGATGGTCTTGGCCTTGAAGCCGTATTGCGTGCGGTGCGCCTCGTCCGCGATCACCACGATGTTGCGCCGGTCGGAAAGCTGATCGTACACGTTGCCCTCTTCGGGCTGGAACTTCTGGATCGTGGAGAAGACCACCCCGCCGGAGGCCACCTTCAGCAACGCCTTTAACTGGTCCCTGCTCTCGGCCTGCACCGGATCCTGCCGCAGAACCTGTTTGGAGGCCGCGAAGGTCTCGAACAACTGGTCGTCCAGATCATTCCGGTCGGTGATCATCAGCACCGTGGGGTTGTCCATGGCCAGCACGATCTTGCCCGTGTAGAACACCATCGAGAGCGATTTGCCCGACCCCTGCGTGTGCCACACCACGCCCGCCTTTTTGTCCCCCTTGGGCTGCTTGGCCACGCCGGGCAGCCCGTAGCTTTCCGGACTCTCCCGAATGCGGTCGCAGCCCGCAACCCTCACCCCGGCCCTCTCCCAAAGGGCGAGGGGGTAAGCAACGTGCTTTTCATTGTCATTGTCGAGCCGTAAGGCACTAATCCCCGCGCCCGCGCCCATGTTCGCCGCCCGCAGGGTGGAGGCCACCGCCGCGTTCACCGCGTAGTACTGGTGGTAGGCCGCCAGCTTCTTGATGGTTGTCATGGTGGTAATACCGCCATGACAACCACCCTCTCTTCCGTCTCTCCCAGCGGGAGAGAGACTCTCGGCGATCTCTGTCAGGACTTTTTCCGGCGTATTGATCAGTTCTTCATTTCTGAATCGCAACACTCTGTTGCCTAAACTGGTCAAACATTTATCTCGTATTCCGTCCTTTTCAACCTGCCCCGGTACGTCATGAACTCCGCCGTCAAGTTCGACAATCAGTCGTTTGGAATGACAATAGAAGTCAACGATGTAATGCCCTATCTGGTGCTGCCGTCTGAACTTGAGGCCCAGAAATCGTTTATTCCTGACCAGCTCCCAAAAAACCTCTTCCGCTCTCGTCTGCTTTTCCCTCAGTTCCCGCACCTCTTCGATCAACCCCGCAAAATTCATCCCGCCTCGGCAATTCCCTCCCTCCCGCTGGGAGGGACCGAGGGAGGGTTGTGTTTGAACGGTCTTCCGTTCAAACACAATGAACGACCTAACCAGATCCAGCAGCGTGGTTTTGTTCAGCATGCCCAGGATCAGCGTTTCCAACTGGCTCACCAGATGCGAGGCCTCCGCCTTGCCGTCCACGCTTTTCCACGCCATGAAGCGGGTATAGCCCGCCGAGAGCGAGCCGGCCTTGGCCTCCAGCCCGTCGGAAATCACCAGAATCGCATTGGGTGTGAACAGGCAGGGGATCGTCTGCTTGTAAGTCTCGATCTGCTGGTACGCCGATTTCACCGTGGCGTTCTCGTCGGCGGCGTTTTTCAGCTCCATCACCACCAGCGGGATGCCGTTGACGAACAGCACTAGGTCGGGCCGCTTGTTCTGGTGGTTCTCGATCACGGTGAACTGGTTGGCCGCCACAAAGTCATTGTTCAGCGGTTCGGAAAAGTTGATCAGCCACACCCGGTCGCCGCGCTCTGCGCCCTCATCCTGGTAGCTCACCGGCACCCCCTCGGTCAGCAAGCGGTGGAAGGCCTCGTTGTTGGCCAGCAGGTCGGGCGAGCTGACGCGCAGCACCTCCTTGAGCGCGGTTTGCAGCACCGCTTCCGGCACCTCGGGGTTGATGCGCCGCAACGCGGTTTCCAACCGCCCGGTCAGCAGCACGTCGTCGTAATGGCGGCGCTCCGGCCGGTCCCCGTCCGGTGCGATGTCCGGCGCATAGACAGTGCTGTATCCTAGCCGCTCAAACAGTTTAAGCGCGAACTCCTCGATAGCGGACTCGGTCATTTGGCTGGCCATTTCAATGCTTCCTTCTCTTAAAGTTCTTTTTAAAACGGAGCAATTTAAGAGAGAGGTTCCTGGACATAACATCTTGTTCATGAGCTAGATACGCATGACAATACAAAAACCCTATCTCTTAAAACAACGCTTAACGTTCTCTTAAAATGTTTTGTGTGCTTCTTTTAAGAGCACCCACTGCGGATACTTCTGACCACCCTTGTTCATGATTCTCCCCTCCATGCGCAGTTCGGAAAGAAGGTTGCCGACTTTGCTCCTCCGCTGCTTGTCGCTCATCCAATCCGGCAGTTTCTTCCACAACAACTCATCAATGTCCTTCCGCGTCAGCGAGCCATGCTCGCCAAGCGCCTTACATAGAAAATCGATGTAGTACTGTTTATCGAACGCCTTGTTCTTGCTGTACGTCGCCTTCTGCCCCGTTTTCTGCGCGACCGGTTTGGCGATATAGTAATTCGGCTTCCGGCCCTCGATTAATCCCTTGGCCTTCAGGAACTGGGTCTCTTCCTCGTCCAGCCGCTGCCGCTTCTGTACCTTGTCCAGCGCCATGATCTCTCGTAGCGACAGATCCGCATTGCTGGCCAGCAGCCGGGCGTAGTCCAAATCCAGAACCTTACCCCTGAGCATCAGCTTGACCCGGTTTGCAGAAAGGTCATAGTCCGGCATCGGAAAGAAGCGGGCCTTCTGGAACAGGAACATTTTGCGGATGCCGCCCCCAGCCGTATCCACCATCTTCAGGTTGAACATCGCCGTGGCGATCTCTTCTTTCAGATGATCCAGATCTTTGCGCGCGGGACGGTAATTTGAACCCACCACCTGCCGCGCGTCATTCACGCCGAACACAAGCCAAGCCGCAGACTGGCGCTTCAGATTCGCCTCGTTGCTCAACGCCGAAAAGTACTTGCCGAGATCGGCGAAAGAGTAGCCGTTCTTGGCCTCCTTGAACTCCATTACTTCGTTCTCGGCTGACATTCCCAAGAGTTCACTCAGTTTTTGCGTCGCGTCCATCGTAGGGCCTTTCACGTGTTCCGCTGACCGCTTAATCCTGCAATCGCTGCCTGCAATACCTGCCAACTGATTCTCGCCGTGTGTTCATCGGGCTTGAATTGCTGTACGGCCTGCTGACGCGGATGAATGTAGTTTCTGAAATCGCGCAGAGCATGTCCATACTTCTTCACGTCAAGCGAGAGTATGCCGACCTCGTGAGCGACGTTAATCAGGTTGTCCAACGTCCATTCATGCAACGGTTTGACTTTGCCGTCCTTGCCTTTGGGCGCTGATTCTGCCGTATTGAACCGCGCGATCTCCTTGGCCGCCGCATCCAGCAACAACCCTTCAAGCGTGCTTCCGCAAAGGAAGATCGTTGCGAGCGCCGCGCCGCCTTTCAGCGTGATCTTGATTTCCGCAAACCGCTGCGCGATTACGGCCTGTAAGCCGGGATCGATATTAAGCCTCACGCAATCAATGTCCTGAAAACTCTGCTGGAGAAAATCGGTCTCGGTCTTTACATTGACTTTTTGAGCGGTTATCGGCATTCCCCTGAGCCGGGCGATGATCTGCCTGGCTTTTTCCTCGTCAGCCCCAGCTAAAGATCCTAAAGCCGAGGCATACTCCAGCAGCGCCTCCAGAATCTTGCCGACCACTTGATCCGGTTCGATTTCCCAGAAAGCCCGCAGGCGTTTCATTTTTGATGTGCCGTTGAACCGGTACTTGGCATCGTCAATGGAAATCCCGTGTTCTCTAAAAAACTCGGCATACGAGGGATCATTGAAATTGAGGACGTATCCGCCCTGGTCAAAGAGCTTCTCAAAAATCACTTTCTCGTGCGCTTTGAGAGACGACATGATTACACCTCCACCCTCACTTCGCCGCTCATGAGTTTCGGCAACAGGTTGTCGCGGAGTTTTTCGAGGGTGCGGATCTGCATAAAATTCAGATGCAATTTAGGCATGACCGCCTCAGACATGGAGTTAAACTTGGCGATGGCTTGGTGAGAAGGTAAACAGAACGGATAGTTTTTCAAGTGGCTAGTCTCAACGCGCTGCCGACCGCTTGAACCTGCCAGACAGCCTTCCGCAAAATCACGGAAATCCTGATTTCGTGCGAGAACATAGGCAAAGAAAGGGTGCAGCCCGGAGCGCGGACGCATCACGATGAACTCCGTTGAACCCCACCCCACTTGGTCTTGATCCAAAAAGGTGACAAAGGCGGTTTTACCATTCTCAAGACAGGGTGTAATGCGGGCAATCAACGTGTCACCATTAATGAACTTCGTTCCCGAGGAAAAGGGACGGTCATACCAAGTATCCGGATTGAATGTCGCATTATTGACCGATGACATTTCCAGATAGGGCGCGACCGATCCTTTTGATAAACTTCTCAGCGGATTGAAATCAACGAGGTCGGCGATAACGCAAGCCTCATTCTCGCCCCCTCTCCCGCTGGGAGAGGGCTGGGGTGAGGGTTGAGGCGTAGCCTCAATAAACCACTGGCGGAACAGGGTCTCGGCCATGGCTTCGAGCGTCTGGTTCTGGCGGTGTAACAGGTCGATCTTGTCATCGAGGCTGCTGAGCATGGTGGCGATGGCTTTTTGTTCGGGAGGGGGCGGGACATGAACCTTAATTTCTTTAAGCGAGGTCAGAGGATTACTAAGCGACGGAACACCTACTTGAGACTCATATTTCAATATTTGGAATTGCCCATATTCTGACTTGAAGAAGTAAAAAAGAAACTCATTGTCTATAAGCGCCGGATTGACAGTAAGTTTCATGCCCGACTGAGAAATAACATACCTTTCAAATCCGTTCTTGGGAATCAAACAAACTTGCCCAATTGTTCCGCGATGGGTAAAAACCAGATCCCCTGCATGACAGTTACTACCTAATAACTCATCCGCTTTGTCATCGGTTAAAAAAACGAATTCGCCTGAGACATATTTGGCGAAATTAAAATTTGTCCCTTTAATTACTGGTACGCCGCGTGCCACAAAGTTCTCTGCTTTGATATTTGAACCGAAAGGCCCCATAGCGATGGCCCGCTTATCAGTCCCTTTTATGTCCGCAACTGTCATTAAATCCCAGCTTTGGGGGATTCTGCCAAAGTCAGTATCCTGCCACCCGCTCATACCCGCACCTTCGCCAGATTATCGGCAATCGCCTTGTTGAGCGTGGTCTCTTCCTTCAACTGCGTCTCGAACTCGGCTTTCAGCGCGGCGAAGCGCTCGGCAAAGTCGAAATCGTCCTCCTCGTCCGGCAACCCCACATAGCGCCCCGGCGTGAGCACATAGTCCAGCTCCGCCACACGCTTCAGCGGCACCGAGGCGCAGAAGCCCTTGATATCCTCGTAGAGGATACCCTCACCCTGCCCTCTCCCAGCGGGAGAGGGTGGGGCGGCGAGGACCATCTCACCCTGCCCTCTCCCAGCGGGAGAGGGTGGGGCGGCGAGGACCATCTCACCC
>CAZKZI010000105.1:0-2722 GCA_964557205.1 uncultured Lentisphaeraceae bacterium | reverse complement strand
TGCCCTCTCCCAGCGGGAGAGGGTGAGGTGAGCGGCGTGCGTCCGGACAACCAAGCGTGATACGTAGAAACGATTTTCTGAATATCTTCGGGCGACAGCTCGCGGGTGCGCCGGTTGATCAGGTGCCCAAGATTCCTTGCATCGATAAACAAGATCTCATTGGAGCGAGCGGAGGTGTGATCGCCACCTCTCCCGCTGGGAGAGGGCCGGGGTGAGGGTTCGCCGCGGCCGCGGCGAATGAACCACAATCCCGCCGGAATCTGGGTGTTCAGGAAGAGCTTGGCGGGCAGGTTGACGATACAGTCGATCAGGTTGCCCTCCTTGATCAGCGCCTTGCGGATATCCCCTTCGCCGCTGGACTTGCTGGTGAGAGCCCCCTTGGCCAACACCACGCCGGCCTTGCCGGTGGGCGCGAGGTGGTAGATAAAGTGTTGTAGCCACCCGAAGTTGGCGTTGCCCGCAGGTGACACGCCGTACTGCCAGCGCCCATCCTTGCGCAAGAGGTCGCCGCTCCAGTCGCTGACGTTGAACGGCGGATTGGCGATGATGAAGTCGGCCTTCAGATCCTTGTGCGCGTCGTTGAGGAACGAGCCCTCGTTGTTCCACTTCACCTGCGAGCTGTCGATGCCGCGGATGGCCAGGTTCATCTTGGCCAGCCGCCAGGTGGTCTGGTTGCTTTCCTGCCCGTAGATCGAGATGTCGTTGACGCGCCCCTGATGCCCGGCGATAAACTTCTCGGACTGCACGAACATGCCGCCCGAGCCGCAGCAGGGATCGAACACGCGGCCCTTGTAAGGCTCCAGCATGGCCACCAGCAGCTCCACGATGCTGCGCGGGGTGTAGAACTGGCCGCCCTGCTTGCCTTCGGCCAGCGCGAACTCGCCCAGAAAATACTCGAACACATGGCCCAGCACATCCGCGCTGCGGGCCGTGGCATCGCCCAGCGCGATATTGCCCACTAGGTCGATTAGGCCGCCGAGGCTGGCCGGGTCGAGGTTCTGCCGCGCGAAGACCTTGGGCAGCACGCCCTTGAGCGAAGGGTTCTCCTTCTCGATGGCCTCCCTCCCGCAAGTCCCCTCCCTCCCGCAAATCCCTTCCCCCTCCGGGCGAGCAAAACTGGACTCCCCATCGTCACCCCCCAATAAAATCAAGGCGTTCCCGTCATCGCACCTTCCACTTTTGCTCGCCCAAACCCTTCCACTTTTGCTCACCCGGCAACACCTTGTCAATCGCAACGTGTGCTGGCGCGTCTCAACCCCATGGTTTTTTCTTTTAGCTCCTTCTTAAGCCTATGTCGCTTTTGGGGGTCAGCCCTTGGTTTAGTATTTAGCGTCGATGCGTGGTTTCGGGATGTGCCATGTATAAACATGGCAAAAAAACTGCGAGTTGAATATCCCGGCGCGTTTTATCACACTGCCCGTCGCGGCAATGCCAAGAGACCGATATTTCCCGATGACCATGACCGCGAGAGGTTTCTTTTGCGGCTGAAAGACTCCTCGCGATATACAATTGGATCTCTCGGATTTGACTCACGCATAAGAAGCCTATATAAAAAGATGGTTGAGAGGCGGGAGGTTGTTGACTGCAAAGCTTGAAAGTCAGTTAAATGAGAGCTTGTAGCCCGCTAACTTTTAATCTAAGGTCTGACCCGCTTTCCCGAGATATAAGTCTTGCGAATAGTTGTATAACAGATTGAATGAATAGGGGGGCATTATGACGAGGCGACAATTTCTGGCAGGGACGGGCGGTGCGATGTTGTGGGGAACGAGCCGGGCCTGGGCGGGTGCCAATGATC
This sequence comes from uncultured Lentisphaeraceae bacterium, assembly GCA_964557205.1. Classification (GTDB taxonomy): domain Bacteria; phylum Verrucomicrobiota; class Kiritimatiellia; order RFP12; family UBA1067; genus JAQVQN01. The sequence continues at coordinate 927 of CAZKZI010000105.1, read as the reverse complement.
GTGTGCGAGTGGCTGTCATCGGGATTCACGGGATGGGGCAGAACCATATCGCAAATTATCTGCAATTGCCGAATGTCGAAGTCGCGGCACTGTGCGATGTGGACTCGAACCAGTTTGCGCCGGTCATCAAGAAACTTTTCACCGACAAGGGGCTGAAGGCCCCCAAGACCTATACTGATATGCGTCGGTTGTACGAGGACAAGACGATCGATGCCGTGTCGGTAGTAACGCCGAATCACTGGCATACGCTTGCGGCGATCTGGGCCATCCAAGCCGGCAAGCATGTGTCGGTTGAGAAACCCTGCTGCCACAATATATTTGAGGGGCGCAAACTGGTTGAGGCCGCAAAAAAATACAAGGTGCTGGTGCAGGATGGTGCTGAGCAGCGTAGCAATCCCTGTTCTCAGAGCATGGCTGAATTCTTGAAGAACGGGGGTCTCGGCGAGGTCTACATGGCCAAGGACGTTGACAAGTGGCAGACCTACATGGGGGAGAAGCGCGAACCGGGCGAGACCGGCTCCGGCCTCGGAAACCACTATGAGAATTTCATCAAGGCGATTCGCATGCCCGATCCGGCGGTTTTCAATGCGGGTATTGAAGATGGTTTCTACTCTTGCGCGGTGATTCACCTCGGTAACATCGCGTATCGTCTGGGCCGCACGCTAACCTTCGATCCCGCGACACTCACCTTCCCGGGGGATGCCGAGGCAAATGCGATGCTTACACGCAACTATCGCACACCATACGTCGTGCCGGACAAGGTGTAATCGGCGGAACGGGCATAGCGGGTTTTGAGAAGGGTCTTTTGCAAAGGACACTTTTGACCTCCCCGTTGAGATTTTGACCTTATTTGAGAGTTGACGAGGATGGTAAAAACATGTGTTTAATTGGGGAGGCTTCTTTATGAAGCCGAAAGCGAAGTTTGAA
>CAZKZI010000104.1:0-12345 GCA_964557205.1 uncultured Lentisphaeraceae bacterium | reverse complement strand
CTCCACCCCAATCGCTCCTTGACTTACGCGGTTCAAGCCTTATAAGATAAAAGTCGATTCCGCAGGAAACGGAAGACGGTGAGAATCCGTCGCGGACGCGCCGCTGTAACCGGTGATAAAGCCTGCCAGAGCCACTGATGCCATTGAGCGTCAGGAAGGCAATGGCGCTGTAAAGGCCCGGAAGCCAGAAGACGAACCAACGGAATTGACAGGATCCTTACGCGCGATGAGGGCCGAGCCATTCTTTAAGATGTCCATGCCGGTTGCGTTGCTGTGCTTTATTGTGGCCAGCGGCTGCAACATGGACGAATCCATGCCGAGCACGGTTGCGGCCGATCTTGCCCTAACTGAGTCTCCCCAGCGTGTGGTTTGCGGCTCGCCTGCCGTGGCCGAGATAGTCTTCGCGCTGGGTTGCGGCGACCGCGTGGTCGGCGTCAGCGACTATACCGTCTTCCCGCCCGAAGCCTGCCGCAAACCACGCGTCGGCGGTCTGGTCAACCCCAACCGGGAACGGCTGCTGGCCTTGTGCGCTGACTGCATCATAACTCAAGGCAGGCATGAAACTTTGGCGGCCTTCGCCGGCAAGCATGCCATTCGTTTGCATAATGTCTGTCTGGACCGGTTGTCGGACATCCTCGGCGCTGTCGGAGCCATTGCGCAGACGCTGGACGTTGAAGAGCGAGGCGCGGCACTGCAGAAAGAGATCAGATGCGCTCTGGACGCGGTTGCATCCCGGCGCTTGGCCGCGCCGCCACGCCGCACGCTGCTGCTCCTTGGACGCATGCCCGGCGACCTGACGGGTCTGACCACGGTCGGGCCCGGCACTTTTCTTGACGAGCTTCTACGGCACGCTGGCGGCTCCAACGTGTTCGCAGACGCGACAGGCGCCTATCCGCAGGTATCAAAGGAAACACTGCTGGTGCGTCAGCCTGAAGTCGTATTGGAACTGCATCCCGGGGGTCTGACGGATAAAGCCAAGACACGGCTGCGCGCCGACTGGACGGCTTTAGCCGATATCCCCGCCGTGAAACAGTCGCGCGTTTACTGCCTCACCAATGATTTTCTACTGGTGCCCGGCCCGCGCGTGGGACAGATCGCGCAAGCGTTCGCTGACGCCGTCAACGCGGAGGCGCCTCATGAATGACGGCCGCGGCATCAAGCTCGAAAACGCCTGTTTCAGATATGCGGAGAATGGCTGGTCGCTCGAAATTCCCGAACTAAGGCTCGGCACGCAAAGCCTCACTTGCATCGTGGGTCCTAACGGGGCAGGCAAAAGTACGCTCTTGCGTTTGGCGGCCGGCATCCTTAAGCCGGATACCGGGATTGTGCGTCTGGGCGGACAAAACCTTTGCGGCATGCCGCGTCGCATGATCGCGCGGCAGATCGGCTTTCTGCCGCAGGAGACCCCGCCGCTTTTTGACTACACCGTAGAGATGGTGGCGCGGATGGGCCGTTACGCATACGCCGGATGGCTTGGCGATTTAGATGTCGAGGGGCGGCAAGCCGTGGACGCGGCTTTGGCGGCAGTGGGACTGCAAGCGATGCGTGAGCGTCCGCTTTCGCGGCTTTCCGGCGGTGAACGGCGGCAGGCCCTGATCGCGGCCGTGTTGGCGCAAACCCCGGGCACCCTGTTGCTAGACGAGCCCACAGCGGCGCTGGATATCCACCACGCCGTTTCTGTAATGCGCCTGCTGGCCGACCTCGGCGAGAGCGGCCGGGCGGTGGTCATCGTCACGCACGACCTGAACCTCGCCGCCATGTTCGCCGAACGGCTGCTCGTGCTTGTCAATGGGCGCGTCATCGCCGACGGCCAGCCCGGCCAAGTCGTATGCAATAAAGTGCTGCGGCAGGTTTACGGCAATGATGTGCTGGTGGTCGATCACCCCGAGACCGGCGGGCCGCTGGTCGTCGCGCAACGGCAGGCTGACGCGGCAGAGAGGAGGGATCATGCCTAGCAGAATGCGCCGCTCGGTCTGGACTCTAGCCGTCTTTTTCGCCGTCTTCTTTTCGGTCTTGGCACTTCTGCCTTGGATCGGCGCCGAGCACCTGGAGTGGACTGAAATCATCGCCTATGTGCTCGACGGCCAGCGCACGGCCCACGGCCTGATCCTGATCCACCAGCGCATACCCCGCATCCTGTTGGCGTTGCTGGTCGGCGGTGCCTTGTCACTCACCGGAGCCACTTTGCAGGTGCTGTTCCGGAATCCGCTGGCAGAACCCTGGACGTTAGGCGTGGCCGGCGGCGCGGCGGTCGGAGCCTTCCTGCCGCAGGTGTTTCCTGCTCTGGGGTCTGTCTGCGGGCCGTTGAACGCCACGCAGTTTCTGTCGTTGCTAGGCGCTGGCGGGGCAATGGCGGTTGTCTGGACCTTTGCCCGTCGCGCGGGCACCATGACCACGCATGCGTTGCTTTTGGCAGGCGTCACGCTCAGCATCGTTTGCGGCGGCGTGGTCATGCTGCTGGTATATTTCATCGCGCCGTTCAAGGTTGCGTCGTTCCACCGCTGGATGATGGGCGGTCTGGACGTCATAGGCTACCGCGAACTGCTTTCCATGCTGGTCCTCGGCCTGCCGGGAATGTTGATGCTCGCCAGTCAGGCACGCGAGTATAATCATCTGGCGTTCAGCGAAGAGATGGCATCGGGGCACGGTGTGGACGTGGCGCGCGTCAAGCGGCTGACCTTCCTGGGCGCGGGACTGACCACTGCCGCGTGCGTGGCCGTGGCCGGCCCGATCGGCTTTGTCGGCATGATTGTCCCGCACATCGTGCGCCGCCTGATTGGCTTCGATTATCGGCTCGTGCTTCCCTGCTCTTTTCTGCTAGGCGGGGCGGTGCTGGCCATTTGCGACGGCATCGCGCGCACCGTGATCGCACCCACCGAGATCCCCGTGGGCATCATCACCGCCGTGATCGGCGGCCCGGCCTTCCTGTTCCTGCTCGGCAAACGGACGACTTAAAACTGTGACAAAACACGCACTGCGTACCCGCGAGGCTTATCGCATGAACAATGGGTAATGAAGGGAGTATTCCATTGTTTCAATCTCGTTGCCAACACAAATCTGGTCAGGAAATGCATGGTAAAGCTGGAAGGTGTGTGACATAATCAATGCATCCTTTGTGAAAGGTTTATCTGTGAACACAATCAAAGTCGGCTTTTTCAGCGTCGGGCTTGACACCTATTGGGGTCAGTTCAAAGGGCTCAAAAAAAATCTGCTGGGCTACCACGCGCAGATTCGGCAAGAACTCAAGGGGTATGGCGCAAAAGTCATCGACGGAGGACTGGTGGACACGCCGGAGAAGGCGCGTATCGCGGGCAAGTTTTTCCGGGCCGAAGGCGCGGAAATCGTTTTCCTCTTCATTTCGACGTATGCGCTCTCCTCCACCGTGCTTCCGGTGGTGCAGGAGGCGGGCCTTCCCGTGGTCGTGCTCAACATCCAGCCGGTGGCACAACTGGATTACGAGAAATTCAATGCGCTGGGCGACCGCGGCCTCATGACCGGCATCTGGCTGGAGCACTGCCAGGCGTGCAGCGCTCCGGAGATCGCCTGCGCCTTCAACCGCGCGGGAATCGACTATCATCTCGTGACCGGCTATCTGCAGGATCCGGAGGTGTGGCGCGAAGTTCGCGACTGGGTGGACGCGGCCCGGGTACGAGCGGGCATGCGCGAGAACCGCCTGGGCGTGCTGGGCCATTACTATGGCGGCATGCTGGACGTTTACACCGATTTTACCCAGCAGTCGGCCGTGTTCGGCACGCATATCGAATTGCTTGAAATGTGCGAGCTGCACGCGTTGCGGGAGGCGGTCACAAAGCAACAGATGAACAAGAAGCTCGCCGCGTTCAACCAGAGCTTCGAGGTCTCGCCTTCCTGCGAGCCTGCGGAACTGGAGCGTGCGGCCCGCACGGCGGTGGCGCTGGACGCGCTGGTCAAAAAACACGGTCTCGGTTCGATGGCCTATTACTACGAGGGGCAGCCGGGCAACGCGTACGAAAACATCGTGACCTCGGTGATCGCGGGCAACACGCTGCTCACCGGCCGCCATGTGCCGGTGGCGGGCGAGTGCGAGGTCAAAAACGCGCAGGCCATGAAGATCCTGGATCTCTTTGGCGCGGGCGGGTCTTTTTCCGAGTTCTATCTGGCGGACTTCAAGGACGACGTGGTCTATCTCGGCCACGACGGTCCGGCGCACTTCGCGATCGCCGAAGGGCCGGTGGGGCTGGTGCCCGTGCCGGTTTATCACGGCAAGCCGGGCAAGGGCCTCTCGATCCAGATGACGGTCAAACACGGACCCGTGACGCTGCTTTCGGTGGTGCAGCGCGGCGATGGCAAACTGATGCTGCTGGTGGCCGAGGGCGAGTCGGTGCCGGGACCGGTGCTTCAGATCGGCAACACCAACAGTCGCTACCACTTCTCCTTAGGCGCCAAGGCGTTTATGAACGCGTGGAGCAAGGCCGGACCGGCGCATCACTGCGCGATCGGCGTCGGACACATCGCGGGCAAGCTTGAGAAGCTTGCGGCACTGTCGGGGTTGGATGTCAACCGAATGTGCTAAAAAAAGCAATTCTCAATATGGCGTCGCACGCCATGCAAGGAGGTCTAATGGGTGGTCTTGTTTTTAATGCGTTGGCAACTGATCCGATGAACAGCGATGTGGTGGTTCGTCAGCGCTGGCCGTGGCGCCGGCTGGTGAACATCGACTATGTCCTTTCCTGCGACGATGGTTCAGGCGAGGTAAAAACCATGTCTGCGCGACATGCAGGGGGATTCATGATGATCAGGCGAATAGTTGTCGCGGTGGTATTGGGGTTGGCAGGGTATGATGCGGCGTTGGCCGGATTCTGGAAATCAGACTGTGTTCCGACTCGCCTTCGCTGCGAGTACCGTGAGAATCCGCTCGGTATCGACGTGGCGAAGCCGCGGCTGAGCTGGAGCATAGAGAACAGAGGGCAGACGTCGGGGGACAGAGGGCAGAGGCAGACCGCCTATCAGGTGCTGGTGGCGAGTTCGGCGGTGCTGCTCAAAAAAGACAAGGGCGATTTGTGGGACAGCGGCAAAATGGTCTCGGATCAAAGCATCCAGATGGAGTATCACGGCAAACCGCTAGAAGCGCGAAGAGCTTGCCACTGGAAAGTGCGCGTGTGGGACAGGGACGGGAAGGCTTCGGAGTGGAGCGTCCCCGCCGGATGGTCGATGGGACTGCTCGAGGCCGAGGACTGGCAGGCGAAGTGGATCAAGCCTACGTGTCATGAGACTTCGCCCTGGCTGCGCAAGGTGTTCGCTCTGGATGCCGTGCCCGGGCGGGCGACGGCCTTTGTGAATGTGATCGGCTATTACGAATTGTATGTGAACGGACAGAAGGTGGGCGACGATGTTCTCGCTCCGGCGGTGTCGGACAACAAGAAACGCTCGCTCTACAACACGTACGACATCGGCGCGTTCCTGCATTCGGGCGCCAACTGCATTGGCCTGTGGCTAGGTCAAGGCTGGGCCAAGACCGGGGCGGTCGCCCGGGTCCAACTCGAAATATCCGTCGGCGGACAGAGAATGACGACGGGGACTGACCGCACATGGGTCTGCGCTCCCAGCACGCACACCTTGCTTGGCAAATGGAGTTGGAACAACTTCGGCGGCGAACGCATGGATGCCCGTCGCGAGATCATCGGCTGGAGCGAAGCCGGCTGCGCGACCGGCGAATGGACCCCCGTTGAGGAGATCGCGGCGCCGGGAGGCGTGGTGACGGCGCAGTCGTGCCCACCAAACCGTATCGGTCAGGTTATTCCTATGGCGGATTGTACAGCCTTGGGCCCCCATACTTGGGAACTGGATTTCGGCACCAACCTGACCGGCTGGCTGCGGCTTCGCCTGCCGCGGCTGGAGTCCGGCCAACAAGTGGTGATGCGCTATGCCGACAAGCGGTTCCAGACCCCAGAGGGTGATCAGACGCCCGCGGGACCCATCAAGGCAACCTCGCTGTGGAAGCTAAAGACGGCTAGTGGCGAGGTCGGTTACCAGACGTTTAACCAGATCGACGAATTCATTTCCGCCGGAAAAACGGGGGAACGGTTTTGCTCCAAATTCAACTACCACGGCTTCCGTTATGTCATCATCGAGGGACTGCCGGTCCGGCCGTCGCCCGGCGATGCGGAGGCGTTGCTGATCGAATCGGATCTCGAACCCGCCGACGGGTTCGCGTGCTCCAACGCCCTGTTCAACCGCATCCATCAGGTCAACCTGTGGACGCTCCGCTGTCTCAATCTCGGCGGCTACATGGTGGACTGTCCCCACCGTGAACGGTTGGGATATGGTGACGGCCAGGTGGGCATCGAATCGCTGGTCATGAGTCGGGATGTGGCGGCCTTTTACGGGAAGTGGGCCGAGGATTGGTTGGATGGGCAGGATCCGTCTACCGGTAATTTGCCGCACACCGCACCGAACTGCGGGGGCGGCGGCGGACCTGGATGGGGAGGCGCGGGGTGCGTGTTGCCTTGGAAACTCTATCTTTATTATGGCGACCGTCGCCTTCTTGATCACGCCTACGAGCCGATGCGTAAATATACCGATTTTCTTGAGCATTGCTGTACAAATAACATTCTGCGATCCTATGGGGGTAAATGGGACTTTATCGGCGACTGGGTTCCTCCCGGACGCGGGATGGACACCACAAACTGGCCGGCGAAGCCCGCCGCCGAATTGTTTAATAACGGTTACCGCGTCTATCTCATGGAACAGCTCGCCCGGGCAGCGGACGTTCTCAACCGTGCGGATGAGGCGCAGCGCTTGAGAGCCAGGATCAAGGAAATCACGCCGCTCATCCACGCCGCATTCTACGATGCAAAGAAAGAACTTTATGTGCTCGACGAACAAGCCTATCAACTGATGCCGCTGATGACCGGCATTGTCCCCGATGCCTTGCATGGAGCCGTTTTCAAGAAACTCGAAGAACTCATCCGGGAGAAAAACAAGGGGCATCTCGACACTGGTATGCTTGGCACCTATTTTCTCATTCAATACCTGCAGGACGTCGGGCGCGACGATCTGCTGTATGGGATCATGAATCAGACCACCTACCCGGGCTGGGGCTACATGCTGTCGCAGGGGGCAACCACCTTCTGGGAACAGTGGAACGGGTATTGGTCCCTAATTCACTCCTGCTTCACCAGCCCGGGGGGCTGGTTCCATCAGGGCTTGGCCGGCATCCGTCCCGATCCGTCCGACCCCGGCTTCAAGAAAATCATCGTCAAGCCCGCGGTTGTCGGCGATCTGACGTGGGTCAAAGCGCACTACGATTCGCTGTATGGCCGCATTGTGAGTAACTGGAAAATTGAAACGGCCAAGTTGACCATGGAGGTCACGATTCCCGTCAACACCACCGCGACCGTGTATGTTCCGGCCAAAGACGCTGTCGGGGTGACCGAGTCAGGCAAATCCGTTTCCAAAGCCAAGGGCGTCCATTTTCTGCGCATGGAAAACGGTGCTGCCGTGTATGAGGTTGAGTCAGGACACTATCGTTTTACGTCCGACAGATGAAGTGGCTCATTGGAAAAACAGGAGGGCAGCCCAAATTCAGGCAACGGGTCAAACCCGTTGAACAGTGAAGAAAGAACATGATGAAAAAACACGGGATGGTGTTGTTTGCGGCCGGGCTTAGTCTGGCAGTCGGGTGCGGGTCAACGATGATCAAAGAGGCGCGGGCGAACACGCGCAACTCGGACATTACTGTCGCGTGCTACTACTTCGGCCAGTTTCACCCCAACGATCCGAAGATAATGGCGAAGAAGATCGACGCGGCGGCTGACCACGGTGTCGACGTCTTCATTTTCGACTGGTACCACTATGACGACGGGCCGTTTCTGGAACGCCCGATCGACAACGGTTTTCTGAAGGCGAAAAATAACCATCGGATTAAGTTCGCTTTAATGTGGGCGAACCACGACTGGCAGAAAAACCTGTTCCCCTACAAGAAAGGCGATCCTCGGAAAATATTGTATCCCGGTAAGGTGAGCCCGGAAAATTTTGAGACCGCGTTGCGGCTGATCAAGGAACGCTCACTGTCATACCCATTGATGATCGCGCTCCAGGAATACGGATGCCCGTTGCCCTCGGTCATGCCGATCACGCCCAGATGGCTCGCCAGCGGATCTTTCACCAATACCTGTGTCATGTCTTCTCCCGTCTCCAAATCAGTCCGTCAATACCCGTTTTGCGGTTCGGAAACACCACGCTCACGGCCAGAGCCGTCACGAGACAAGTCACGATCCCGATCGCCCCGTAGAGCAGCAGATGCGGTTTCCATGCCAGCGAGGCCAGATCCAAACCGACGCACACCACGTAGTTCGCGGCAAGCCCGGCCAGCGCCGCCACCGCGCCCACACGCCGCGTGAAGATGCCGAGCATGAACAGGCAGGCAAGCCCGCTCGTCAGGATGCCGATGAACTTCAGGAACTGGTCATAAACCGCGCGAAGGTCCATGTTTGCTAGCGTCAGTGCCCCGGCCATGCCCGCCAGTCCGACCACGATCGTAAAGACTTGTCCGATGCGGACCTGCGTTTGATCCGGCGTGTTTTCCCGCAGGCGCACAAAAAAGTCACTTGTGATTGCAGTGGCACACGAGTTGAGATTCGCCGCCAGCGTGGTCATGGTCGCCGCGAACAGTCCCGCCATCACCAGTCCTGCAACGCCGACGGGCAGGTCGTTCGCCATGAACATCGGCAGGATCGAATCGGCTTTGGGCATCGTCACCGCAAGCCGCTCGGGATGGCTCCGGTAAAATGTGAACAACGCCGTACCGATACCGAAAACAACAAAAGTCATCGCGGCAAAGGGCACGCTTAGCCAAAGGCTCTTACCCGCTTCACTCAGGTTCTTAGTTGTCATATAGCGCTGGATCACGCACTGGTCGCTGGTATAGGTAATGAGGCACTCGACATATCCGCCGATCAGCACCACCCAGATGACCGGGTGCGAGAAGTCGAACGAGAAGTCGAACGCCTTCAGCTTTCCGGCATGGCCCGCGATTTCAAAGAAGCCGGCCAATCCGCCGTCCGTCCCGGCGACCAGCCATGTGAAGAGGAGCAGCTGTCCGCCGACCAGCACCAGGCACTGCATGACGTCACTCCAGATCACCGCCTCGATCCCGCCCGTCGCGCTGTACAGGATCGTCAGCAGGCACACGACGATGATGCAGGTGTTCACATCTACGCCGCTGGCCGCCGACACCACGAGCGCGGGGAGGTACGCCACCACAGACACACGCGCCACCATGAACACAATGAACGCCAGACTCGCGAAAAGCCGGCAGGCCAGATTGAAACGCAGTTCCAGATATTCATAAGCGCAGGTCAGGTTCAGCTTCCGGAAGAAGGGCAGGTAACAGCCGATCACCAAAGGCGGGATCAGCGCGATACAAAAAATTTTGGGCGCGTACCGCCAGTCCGAAATGTAGGTCAGCGCGGGCACGGCGAGGAACGTAATCGAACTCGACATCGCCGCAACGATGCTGATCCCCGCCGCCCACCAGGGGATATGCCCGCCACCTTTGAAAAACTCGTCCGCGCTCTTCTTCTTGCGCATGAACCACCAGCCAATGAACGCCAGCCCGCAAAAGTAGGTGCCCATCACCACCCAGTTGAGCGGATGAAACGTCCGGTGCCGGACAAACCGACCGACCGCACAGACCGGTGTGCGGAGGCCTGCCTGAATTTCTCCCGACGCGAGCAGGATGCTCCCGTCCGCACGTTTCACCACCGCACCCCCGACCACCGGCGGGAAAGGCACCTCGCCCAGCACAAACCAGCAGTCCGTCACCGTGTGGTAGGCCAGCACCTGCCGGTTCCAGCGGTTGCTCTCCGGCGTGACCGACTGGCACGCGATCCGCTGCGCCTCCAGCGCCTCACCCTTGAGCGTGGCGACCTTGCGTTGGTTATTGTCAAAATATGCCGCGTCGAGTCCGCCGAAAAACAGCACGTGCTGGTCGCCGACACTCACGCACTTCGCCCCGATCAGTGGCCATGCGGGCACGGCGAAATTTGAGGTCGGAGGTCGGAGGCCGGAGGTCCGTGTTCCGACTTCCGGCTTCACCACCACTGGCGATATCGGCCGCCAGAGACCCCCGGCGACAGTCTGCGCAAGGTCGTACGCGAAGCCGTCGGACAGCGAGTATAATTCGTCGGACCTGTCACCTGATTGGGTAGGGACGGTTCCCCGAGGCGTCCGCGGACGGTTCGGGGAACCGTCCCTGCCGGAGGAAGCCACCTTCTTCGCGTACCCGCCGATCACATAAAGCAACGTCCGCTTCTGGTCTCCATTCTGCACAAAGGCCATGGCCAGCGACCGGCCTTTCACCCCGGGCAGCGCCGGCAGAGGGCGCCATTCCGGTCGCGGCGCCTCCAGGTCGAGCGTCCAGACATCGCTCGGCAAGGCGTCCGCATACTCGCCGCCCGCCACATACACGCGGTTGTCCCTGGCCGCAGCCGAGCCCATGCTCACGCCGCACGGAAAATCGGGCAAGGCCGTTTCGACCGCCTGTCCACGCACCGCGTCCCAGGTCAGCAGGAAAGTCCGCGAGGAGCTAGAGCCGTCCCTGCTGCCGCCCACGCACACGACCCCCCGCGGCGTTGTGGCCGACATGCCTTCTGCGACCGGTTGCGACAACAGCCCGGCCCGCACCCAGTTCGTACTGCCCGGCGGCAGCGCGTAGATCTCCGCGCAATAGCGTTTTTTGCCGCCTTTGATCAGCGGCGCGTCAGAAAAGTTCGACCCGCCAGCCAGCAGCGCGACACCGTGGTGCTCACCGTAAAACGGGTCGCCCACGCCGCCTGCTGCACGCCCGTCCGACTGCGGCGGCAACGAAAAAACCGCTGACCACTCCAGCCCGACCGGCGGCGATTTGCCCGCCCATGTCAGACAGGCCAGCAAGATTGTCGCGCCGTATATAATCTGTTTCTTAAACAACATAAAAGGGCAGTTTTCAACCAAAGCCCGCCATCGCGGCGATTTCAACGGCACGCGCATCGGCTAAGTTGGTTTTAAAACAACTCACGACCTCGCCAGCTCGCAGTTTAGCCAGTGCGCGGGCGAAGTAGCCCGGTCAACTTTGCGTGTCGCGCCGCGTCAGCATTCACATCCGTCTTCCCCTGTCCTAACGAGTGGAACGCGGGCGAGGCACACGCCAATCCGGCAGTCCCCAACTTCAGCAAAGTGCGTCGAGAAACGGGTGTTTTCATCATGTATTGTTTTCTCTGGCTTCTTAGGGTATCACACCCTTGGTATGGAAAAAACAGTGAAAAAAGAATTGTGTCTTAACCTTAAGACAGCAGACCCGTTTTGGGAATCTCTCTTGCCAACCGAAAGCGCTCATCACAAGAGACGCTTGAATCCGCTGTGCGCGACGGGGCCGCGCAGCCGGCGCGTGACGTCATCTTCAGCCAGCGCCAGCGCCAGCTCGCCAAAGACCTGGTCGACCGCCTCGGCGTAACGGTTCACAACCGCATCCGTGTGGGCCAGCGTCGGATAGAGACCCGTGCCGGCCAGAAAACCGAGTTCCAGCATGCGCTGAGTATAGAGCGTCCGCAACGCATCCGCTTGGGGATGTTTGAAACTGAAATGCGCCAGACAGGAGTACCCGCCGACCTTAACCGGCAGACTGTGCCGTAGCGCGCTCTCCTCCCAGCCGCGCTGCACGCGGCTGCCGATCCGCTCAACGTGAGCAGGCACGTCCAGCTCCCGCATCTTGCGCAAGGTGGCCAGCGCCGCGACGGGGCCTACGCTTTCCGTCCAGTAGGTGCTGCTGATGAACGACTCGTTCGCACCCGACATGGCCGCGACGGTACCGATCACAGCGGCCATCGGGTGGCCGTTGCCGAGAGCCTTGGCGAAAACGGCCAGGTCGGGCGCGACGCCTAGCTTCAGATGGGCCCCGCCAAAGTGCAGACGCCAGCCAATGCTGATCTCATCGAAAATCAACAGGGCCCCGACACCATTTGCCTGATCGCGCACAAACGCCAGAAACCCCGGGTCGGGATCCTCGCTGCGACACGGCTCCATGATTACGGCGGCGAGGCGCTCCCCGTACTGCGCAACAATGGCTTCAAGCTGCTCCCGGTTGTTGAAAGTGAACGCGACCGTCGTGCCCCGAAGTTCCCGCGGCACGCCCAGCGGGCTTAGCCCCGGCAGGAGGTGGCCGCGCAAAGTGTCGCTGTCGCCGAGGTTGGCCGCCAGATACCAGTCCTGCCAACCGCTATACCCGCAGATTGCCACAACCGAGCGGTCGGTGGTCGCCCGGGCGATACGTACCGCCATCGCGCAGGCTTCACCTCCGCAACGGGCAAAACGGGCCTGCTCTGCCCA
>CAZKZI010000103.1:0-12389 GCA_964557205.1 uncultured Lentisphaeraceae bacterium | reverse complement strand
TTTGCAGGTTTCTTAGCTAAGGATAGCAGAGAGGAATTGTTATGATGCAGTTGAATCGGCGCAGTTTTATCCGAGGATCTTCATTGGCGGCAGCGTCAATGGCTGTCGTGGGCGGCAAAGCCCATGGCGGAGGTATCTTCACCAAGGGGCCGAGCGTGGCACCGCGTTTCCGTAAACCCGGCGAAAAACTTAATATCGGGGTGATCGGAGTCGGAGGCAAGGGCTGGAGCGACTGGATGCCGATGTTCAAGAACGGAGAGAACATCGTGGCCCTTTGCGACGTTGACCGTACACCCATCGACAAGGCACTGGCCGAGATCGAGAAAGCCGGGCAGAAGCCCTCGCAGGTCAAGTGTTACAGCGACTTCCGCAAGATGCTTGACGAGTGTAAAAACCTGGATGCGGTTACTGTTTCCACGCCTGACCACATGCACGCGTCTGCGGCTGTGCGCGCCATGAAGCAGGGCTGTCATGTATATGTGCAGAAGCCGCTGGTGCGGACTATCTGGGAGGCTAATTATTTCGGCCGTGTGGCGAAAGAGCAGCGTGTCGTCACACAGATGGGCAATCAGGGCAGCTCTATTAACGGGCTCCGCCGCAACGCTGAACTTCTGCAGCGCGGGATACTCGGCAACGTGACCGAGGTGCATGTCTGGACCAACCGTCCGATTTGGCCGCAGGGCATCGACCGTCCCAAAGGTTCGGACCCCGTGCCTGGGAATCTGGACTGGGATTCCTGGCTGGGCATATCGCCTTTGCGTCCCTACAAGACCGACGTTTACCAACCCTTCAAATGGCGCGGGTTTTTCGACTTTGGGACTGGGGCATTTGGCGACATGGCGTGCCACACCATGAACCTGCCATTCCGCGGACTGCGGCTGGGCGAGGTTTCCGGTGCCGAATGTGTGCAGATCGAGGGTCAGAACACCGAGACCTATCCCAACAAGAGCATTGTTAAAATGTATTACAAGGCGCGCGGAAAAATGCCGCCGGTGATACTCTACTGGTATGACGGCAACTTGAAGCCATCGGCGGATATTATGCCACAAGTAATTGCGACACTGGGCGAGGTGCCCAAAACCGGATGCTTCATCATTGGCGACAAGGGCACACTGGTGAGCACCAACGACTACGGCGCAGAGTCGTATATAGGGCTGAAGGGCGAGGCTAAGATGCAAGCTATCGCGAAGCATGAGGCTTTCTCGGAACAGGCGATGCCGCCGACTTACCGTCCCAACAAATACGAAAAGGAAGGCCAGTATCTGGAGTTCGTCAACGCCTGTAAAGGTGATGACATCTGTTTCTCTGACGTGGATCATTCGGTGCCGATGCTCGAGGGCATGTTGGTCGGGTGTATCGCGCAGCAGATTCCCGGCAAACTGTTCTGGAACAGCCGGAAACAGGCGTTTATCGGCAATGATGCCGCGAACGCTTTGATAAAGCCGTACATACGCGACGGTTGGGAGTTTTAAAGGCTGCCGCTATTTTTTAGAGCAGCAAGCCGCGGGGAAGGCGACTTCCCTGCGGCTTTACTTTCCGTAACGTTGAAGCGCATCCAACGTGGTACGGGAATCTTGCCCGTGATTAATGGGCGAGACGCCCATGCAACAGAGACACAGAGGTTTTTGGACAGGTTTCCATGCTTGGTTCAGAACTGAGATAACGGGATTGCGGAACGGTTGAGCTATGAACATTTGGAAAGACACCTATCCTTTGATCGTATCCTGCGCCAAGGGATTGGCGGAGCATTCGGCGAACGAGTTGCTCAAGCTCGGATACCATATCATCGAGCAAACCGAGAATACCGTAGTGGTGCGGGGCAACATGCGCGACATGATGCGGCTGAACCTTCAGCTCAGAACTGCCCACCGGGTCTTGGTGCCGTTGTTGCGCACAGAGTGTCGGCAGCTCCGTCATCTTTATGAAGATGTCTACTCGATCGAATGGGAGGAGCTGCTGGAGGCAGACGGGTATTTCACGGTGAATTCGGTGGTGCGGAACGAGACGATCCGCGACACCCGTATGCCTTCTTTGAAGGCCAAGGATGCCATAGCCGACCGCATGCGGGACAGGTGCGGCGGTCGCCCCGATTCCGGCCGCGAGACTTTCGGTGCGGCGGTCTTCATATATTGGATAGACAATGAGCTGATAGTGTATATCGACACCTCATGCGAAACGTTGTCAAAGCGCGGGTATCGCAAAATGCCCGGTCAGGCACCGATGCAGGAGACCTTGGCGGCCGGTTGCGTGCTGGCTTCTGGATGGGATGCTGAATCGCCTTTCGTGGCACCGATGTGCGGCAGCGGCACCCCGGCCATCGAGGCCGCGCTGTTCGCGATCAACCGCGCGCCAGGCAGCTTCAAAAGCCATTTAGGGTTCATGGCCCTCAAAGGATACCGCCTGACCATTCCTGGCGAGCAGGCCGGCGCGAGTGTGCGGCAGCGTTTCGGAGCTTCGCCCGAAAGCATCTGGAAAGACATGGTGGCGAAAGCCCGCGAGCAGGAGCGCAAACAGGACCTGCCTCCGATCATCGCTTCCGACATTGACCTTGAAGCGCTGGAAACCGCGCGTTTTAATGCGATAGCCGCAGGTGTCTCGGAGTATATTACTTTCTTCGAATGCGATTTTGCCGCAACACGCATGCCGCCGCCTCCGGGAGTGATTTTCATGAATCCCGAGTATGGCGAGCGTCTGGGAGCGGATGACGATCTGGAGCCGCTTTACAAGCGTATCGGTGATTTTCTCAAGCAGAAGTGCGTCGGTTACACCGGTTGCATCCTGACTGGGAATATGGAGATGTCGAGAAAAATCGGCTTGCGCTCGATCAAGCGCATACCGTTTTTCAACGGCCCGATCGAATGTCGCATGGTGGTTTACGATTTGTTCGAAGGCGGCATTAAGAAGCAGGAATAGAGCCTGACGCTCGCAGGCTGACAGTCATTGGCAGTGTGTGCGGGCATGTTGTGGAGGGTGAGATGCACGCGATAAATGTGACGGTCAAAGGACAAGCGACAATGGTGGTGGCGGCGGGAACGCGGGTCAGCGACCTGTTGCCGTCGGTCAATGGTGACGGACTGCCGGTGCTGGGGACGATCGTCAACAACATGGTGCAGCCGCTTTTTATGCCCTTGATCACTGAGGCGACGCTTGAACCACTAACTATTAGTGACGATCTGGGCTGGAATATCTACCGCACTTCGCTTTGTTTCCTTCTCGCCAAGATCGCGCATGAACTTTTCCCCGGAAATGAGTGCCGCGTGCGCAACTCCGTCGGCACGGGCCTCTATTGCACAATCAATTGGGGCGAAGAGTTGTCGCAAGAAGCTGTAAAAGCCAACATACACAAGCTCAAACAAGCCATGCTGTCGACCGTCAAGCAAGATCTGCCGATCACCGCAGAGACTGTTTCATACGAGGCGGCTGTTAAATTGTTCCGGCAGGCGGGGCAGACCGACAAGCTGAACCTGTTGGCGCACCGCAACCCGCCGGTCGTCTGCATTATCCGTTGCGGCAGTTTCTTTGAGTTGAACCAGGAGACGTTGGTGGCGCGCACAGGCGTTTTGGAGCTGTTTGATATTTTTCCGCACGCGCAAGGATTCGTTTTGAACGTGCCGACCTCGGACAATCCACGGGAGTTGCCGGAACTGCCGCCCTTCAAGCACCTTTTCAAGGTTTATCACGAGCATATCGAGTGGGGCAAGATTGTCGGGATCACCACGGTCGGTCAGTTGAATCAAGCTGTGCTGGAAAAGAGCGCGGACGATTTCATCCATACCATCGAGGCGTTGCACGACAAAAAACTGGCACGGATAGCGGACGAAATATCGGATCGACAGCCGTCACCGCATCTGGTGTTGGTAGCCGGTCCTTCTTCCGCCGGCAAGACAACCTTCTCGAAACGTCTGATAACCCATCTGCGTGTTAACGGGTACAAGCCGATCCTGATCTCCACCGACAACTATTTTGTCGGTGACGAACTTAACCCGCGCGATGCTTACGGCAATCTCGACTATGAACACATAGAGTCCATGGATTTAGACCGTCTGAACCGTGATCTGTTAAAACTTATGGCTGGCGAGCCTGTGAACATGCTGGAGTTCGATTTCAAGACTAAGACCAGCTTTGACGCTGCCGAGACCCTGATGTTGCCGCCGAACGGAATTGTCGTGATGGAGGGCATACACAGTCTCAATCCGCGTCTGACGGTCGATGTGCCGCGCGCGCAGAAGTTTTTGATCTACATCAACGCGCTGACACAGCTTGGAATCGACAGCGGCAACCGCATATCGACGACCGATACCCGCATGATCAGACGTATGGTGCGCGATCACCAGTTCCGCAAGCGGCCGACTATTGAAACCTTGCGTATGTGGCCCTCGATCGCGCGTGGTGAAAAACGTTGGATCTATCCGTTTCAGCATCTGGCCGACGCTGTTTTCAATTCGGCTTTGGACTATGAACTGGCGGTGTTGAAGCCGCTGGCCTCGCCCTTGCTGAATCAGATCAAGCCGTGGAACCGGGAGTTTATAGAGGCACGTCGCCTTTCCGGTTTTCTGCATAACTTTTCCTCTCTCGCGCCTGATGTGGTGCCGGGCGACTCTATCCTGCGCGAGTATATCGGAGGCAGCCAGTTACAGTATTAGCCGTATTGGGAAGACAGGTTATTGCGACCACCAGCCGCCTCCTGTCATACGGATGCCAAGAGAGGGAAGAGTTAAGAGTGAAAAGGGAAAGAGCAATGAAAGAGTTGGAAGAAGGCAGTGTTCTGACGCTGGATTTCGGTAAGATCGCCAAGATCGCGGAGACATGTAAAGATGCGATACCGGTGGCGGTGCAGCACGCAGACACCAAAGAAGTGATACTGGTGGCGTACACCAACGAGTTGGCTATGCGCAAAGCTTTTGCTGAGCGCACACTTGTGTTGTGGAGCACATCGCGCAATGTGCTTTGGGAGAAAGGCAAGACTTCAGGCGAAACATTCGACCTGCTGGAAGCCCGGGTTAACTGCGAACAGAACTCGCTGCTTTATATCGTGCGACCCAAACGCGGGGCGATCTGTCACACCAAGAACAGCAAAGGCGAGCCGCGTAACTGTTACTACCGCCGTATTGATCCGGATACGTTGGAACTCCAAAATCTCGATCCGTGAGAGAAGGGGCGGGGATGCGCTTCCGCTGTCCA
The DNA here is from genome assembly GCA_964557205.1 of uncultured Lentisphaeraceae bacterium. Taxonomy (GTDB): domain Bacteria; phylum Verrucomicrobiota; class Kiritimatiellia; order RFP12; family UBA1067; genus JAQVQN01. The sequence continues at coordinate 7,208 of CAZKZI010000103.1, read as the reverse complement.
TATTGCAAAAGGGAACTGGGAGATAATCCTCCGCCCAAATGTGCCGGTTGCGGCAGAGTCATGCTGGTGCCTGCGTTACGGGAACCTAATGCGCGGGTGGCGCGCAGGCGTAAGATCGAGAACATTTGGCGCGAGTGTGAGCGTCAGAAGGCTGACCTGCAGGCGGCGATCTCGCCGCGGCTGTGGCACAACCCAAAGTTCTATCTGGGCGTGATTTTGTTGATGGCGATGACTGGCGGCGCGGTTTTTTATGCCACGGATTCCGCCGTGACGCGTAATACGGAGCCGCCGCATTTAGTGGCCATGCGCCATGTGGATGTCCTGGCTGAGGCGCTTGGGCGTTTCCGGTTCCATGTAGATGAATACCCCGCTCGAGAGCAAGGACTGATGGCTCTGGCGCGTCGTCCGATAGACGTGCCGAAATGGGATGGCCCCTACATCAACCAACTCCGTGTCGATCCCTGGGGAACGCCTTTCGTTTATGAACCGCCGACTGAGGACGTAGCTTTACCGACAGTGCTCTCCTGCGGGCCGGACAAGCTGCGTGGCACAATGGATGATATCGCGCCTGACCCGGCAAGGTTCGAGACCGGCACGGATTGGACAAACGGTTGGCTCTCAGCCGAAGAGCGCTTGCCCGGTGTGCGTGTCCTGCGTTCTTTGCCGGAAAATTCCGCAGTGCCGGCGGCATCCGGCAGCCGCGGGACTAAACCCTGAACCCTGGCTCCTGAATCCTCGGGCGGATGGGGGTTGACTCTTTTCACCCCCCTCGTCATAATAGACAACACTCATAAAAATCGTAATGTTTGTGGGTCAGACCTATGGAATGCCAGTGGCTAAAAATGCACCGTAAGAGGTGTCGCGTGTGCTGGATGCCATGCGGCGGCAGGTCGCGTTATTGAATGCCCCAACAAGAGGAGAGCAACATGAACAAGACAAGCGCAGCGGCGGTTTTGACCGCAGCGGTGGTCATGATGGGAGCGAATAGTTCCTTCGCCCTTTCCGACCCAGTATTAGTGAATACGTCCCCAAGTCAGAATAGGCGCTGGACAACCGTGTTTACCAACGAGGTTCCCTTGCAATGGGCCTGGAACACAAATGCGGCCAGCGCTCAATTGGATATCGTCGGAATGAACTCAACGGTTACCGTGGATTTCACCGAGGTCACGTCGAACTATCTGTGGCAGGCATTCTCGGGAACTACGCCGTCAACCGAGGACGTGTACGATTTGACACTGACGTTTTACAATAGTGGCAGCGCGGTCGTCGGGGCGCTGACCTCGCGGCTGGCGGTAGTGACGGGTGCGCTCGGGCAGACCGGAGTGATTTCTACTTCCGAGGGCACTCCGTGGCCGAAACTCACTAAAAACGCGGTGATCTCCTATGAGGCGGGCTGGACAAACGCCACAGCGGCCGCGTCGGAGAGCCGACTTACGATCGCCAAGGAGGGCGGAATGACGCAGACCAATGCGTTGCCAGACACGTCAGGATATTTCGGATGGAAAGTCCGGAGGAGCGATTGGGGGTACGGCACCTTCAATCTGGCGCTGACCTTCCCCGGCACGGAAGGCGAGTGGAACGGCACGGTGGTGCGGGTGCCGGAAGGCATGGTCATCGAGGCGCGGTAGTGGTGGGAGAAGTGCTGAAGTTCTAAAGTGTACGAATGCGCAAGTTAAGAGGTTGTTTAAGTTCGGCATCGGAATCGGTATCGAAAATAAGGTTAAGAGGCTGCGTTGTTTGAATATCTAACATCGAATGAGAGGTAGCGCCGTTGGCGCGTCAGCTGTAGTAACCGCTCTACATGTCACGTCGGAGCCTTTGACGTAGACGGATGAGCGGTATGGGTCGCTCTGTCGCTCATAGAGCGACTACTACATTAAAATTCGATAAACATCTGATAGATAACTTTTCCAGCCGCATGAGAGGTTAGATTCGTGCTGTGCCAGAACCGGCATAGAGCAAAAGGGCATATGTTTAATAAATTAGTAATGGGGACAGTTTTAAGTTTGGTTTGTTCGTTTGTCACTGCCGGTGTGCGTCCGTATGAACTGGATTGGGCAGGGCGGATGAAAGATGACCATCCTGCACTGATTGACTTTGAAAATCTCGATGGGTGGAGCGTTGAACGCCATAATGCAGAGGCTGTTTTCAGTTGCTCCCAGGAACAGAAGATCTGGGGTGATTCGGTTGGCAAAATTGTTTATCAGGGAACCGGTCCGGCACCGGAGTTTTTCATTAAGCCGCCCGCTCCGATTGAAGTTCCGGCGGAATTCGATGCTATCTCGCTTTGGGTTTACGGCAACAATTTTCTGGCCCGCGACCGCACAACTCCATCAGTCGCTATTGCTGTTTGCTTTCAGGATCAAACCGGCAAACCCTTTGAGGTGTGTTTGTTCAAAATCAATTGGGAGCAGTGGTTTCTGTGTCATCGCCGTTTAAGTGATGAGCAGATTGCGCTGGTGCAAAAAGGGAAAAGCTTTTTTTGCGGTTTTCGTATTACCGGTGGTAAGAACAAGGATGAGCGCAGTTTGTTCTTTGACAGCCTCTGTCTTTTCAAAGAGAGCTTTCAGCCACTCACCTTTAAGCCGCGTGCTAAGCGCGGGGTACAGGTGTTTGCCGGACAGGATCAGGGGGTCAACACCGGAGCGGGAACGCTGCCCTTTCCAAACCGGATTGAAACGATTGTTCCTTGTCCGGCAGGGTCAGCGGCACCAGTGATCGAACGCCAGGGGGATCGCCTGATTATGCAGGTTCCAAAGGGATTGGGCGCTGAGATTTCGCTGCTCTCCTGCCAGTGGGACGAACTGCGACTGCGTTGGACAGAGAGCAATGGTTGGATTCAGCCCAGCGTTGGCGGCGGCCTCTTTTTTGTGGGGGCAGAAGGTGAAGCAGTTGCGCCGGATGCTGTGCGTCTGATTGAGGTGAAGATCGAGCAGGATCGGGCTGTCTGCACTTGGCAGGCCAGTTTTTCAGGAAAAAATGCAGTTGTTAAGATCACTTGGTGGATGCGGGGGCAAAGCTTGGCAGCGGATATTGCGGTTGAAGGCGGTGTGGTACAGGAGCTTCGTTTTGGCAGGATCATTGGGATTGAGGATCCGCGTCTGGTAACCTTGCCCTACTATACTTACGGTACTCCGCAGCGCCCGGCCATTGCGGTCATTGGGCCATCTGATCAACCCCTTTTTCTGGCGGAGCACATTGACTGGACGCTCTCGAATGCCAGCACCCCGTTTGCGCTCAATGGAATTAAGGAAAAAGATGTCACTATCAACGGTGGCGTGAGTTATATCCCGAAAACTAATGGCGAACGCAACGCCTGTTATGAGCGCTTTGTTTTTTCGCTCTCCCCGCAGTTTGAATCTGTTCTGCCGGAGATTCCCAATCCTGTCTCTCCCTGGAAAGCGGTCGTCGGCAAGGGAGTGTGGCTGGCGCATGGTGCGTCAAACCGTGAGAGCGATGCTACATTCTGGCGTGAGATGCATCGCTATGGATTGAGGGAGCTGATTGTGACGGACCATGAGACCGGGTGGCGTGATGAACATGAGAGTTTTACTTTCCGGACTAAAGCGGCTCCAGGAAAAGGCGGGGATGAGGGACAGTTCAAATATGCCCGCATCATGCAGGATGAGCTGGGGTATGTTTATGGGCCTTACAACAATTTCACCGATTTCGCTCCAGTGAATGAGTTCTGGAGCAGCGATCTGATCGCACGGCTGCCGGGCAATCAACTGCAACGCGCCTGGGCCCGCTGTTACGCCCCCAAGCCGTTGCGGGCTGTGGAGTACTGCGAAAAACTGGCGCCCATTATTGAAAGTAAATTTCATTTCAGCACCGCCTACTGCGATGTCCACACCGCAGTCACTCCCTGGAGCCGCACTGATTACGATTGGCGCGTTCCCGGTGCCGGGACCTTTGCGCAGACATTTTACGCCTATGGCGAAATTATGCTGCTGCAGAAAAAGGCCTGGGGTGGTCCGGTCTATTCCGAGGGCAATAACCATTTTCCGTATTGCGGGCTGACTGATGGCAACTATGCGCAGGATCAGCGTTATAATCTGAGAGACAACCCCTGGCTGGTCGATTTCGATTTGCGAAAAATACACGACCTCTGCTGCAACTTCGGTGTTGGGAATGTGGGAATGTTCTTTGGAGAAAAAACGGATTTGGGAGCCACTCCGCAGGCGATTCGGAGTTCACTGGATCGTTTTCTGGCTGCCACGCTGGTCTTTGGTCACCCTGGTTTTCTTCTGCGCCGTGGCGGTATCGAAAACACTCTGCGCAGTTACTATATGCTTCAGCAGATTGCGGAGCGTTACACGCTCGCGCCGGCCAAGAGCATTCAGTATTTTGACGGAACCCGGCTAATTGATACAAGTGCTGCCGTTGCCGGGGGCGCTTACAAACGTAGCCAGGTGGCAGTAGAATATGAGGGCGGGGTGAATGTCATTGTCAATGGCAGCACCATCGAGGATTTTCATGTGCATTGGAAAGGACGCGATATCGCTCTCCCTCCGAACGGTTATCAGGGATGGACCGATGACGGAGAGATCGAGGTTTTCAGCAGTCTGCATGACGGGCACCGGGTTGACTACGCCCGCACTACGCAATACATCTATCTCGACGGACGCGGTGAGTCCACCCGTTTTCCGAATGCGGCGGCATCCGGAGCAGCGGTCTGCCGCTTTGAGAAGGATGGCTGTTACGAGATTATCCCAATGGGAAATCGCGAGTGCGGTTTTGCACTCAATGCCAAGAGCGCTGTTGCTCGCGACAAGGCCGGGGTGACTCTGGGACCATGCGACTTGCGCCTTTCCCGGGGCCTGACTTGGATTCAGCCCGTGGCGGGAGCCTTCAGCTATTGGCTTCAACCAGCGGATGCCCCAGCCGATAAACAAGGGCTGACCTGCGATGTGCTAAAGGTTGTCCCAGGGCAGACAATCACGGTAAGTTCGCAGAGAGAGAAATACGAAATAAAGATTCCCGCGGATGCTATCCTCGGGGAGCGTATCTGGAAAGAATTGGATCATGCTTGGATTGATTTCATGGTGGTGCCGCTCTGCAAGGTGGAGGTGAAGGTCTCCGGCAATTCGTTGATGGCCACATTGACACCCAACATCAGTTTCCCGAAGGGGGTGGTGCAGGCTGGCGGCCAAAGGCATAAACTCGGCTTGGTTGCTGGCCAGGAACAGGAGCTCGGAATTCCGATCGTGCCGCATCCCTCTGATCATTTTATAAGAGTTTCAATTGATATCCAGGCTGGCGATCTGCGGCAGCAGGAGCATCGTGTCATGGCAGCGCAGTATCAGCACCTCAATCTGTTGCCTCTCCCGCTCACATGGAAAGCAGGTATGCGGTTACGGAAGAGCATCCAGGAAGAACCGGTTTTAAATCTTAGCGGTGCGCAGGCCTATGCAAAACCTGACATGGAGTGCGGTGGTGTCACGAAAGAGGGGGCAATCTTTATGCATCCGCCCTATAAAGGGGGCGAGGGGTATGTCTTTATTGAATACAGCTCATTAAAACTTCCACAGAGGCCGGTTGCATTTCGCGCCTTTGTTGGTAAAAAAGACAACAGTGCCCTCGGCGACGGCATTTTATACAGCCTCATTGTGAAGGAGATTAACGGGAAAGAGACGAGTGTTGGCAGTTGGCATGTGACCAAGCACGAGTGGCTGCCGATCGAGGTGGAACTGAACCCGTGGTCCGGCAAAACGGTTAATCTCAAATTGATTGCCGATATGGGTGGAAATACATCTGGCGACTGGGGTGGTTGGGCTGAGATGCGTTTGGAGAGTGTGCAGAAAGAGCTGGTCTGGACACTGCTTCCTGAAGGGGAATCTCACTTCAAACCCTCCCCGTATCCACTAACCGATCTGACAGAGGCAGAGCTGAAACAGGCCCGGCGCGGAGTGCTCCGTTATCAAGGCATTGGATTGGCCGGGGTTGGTTCACGCTATGGCAGTATAGCTTTACTCAACACAATTGAACTTGGCAATATGGCACCCGCAGGTGGAAGCGAAAGAAATAACATCTGGAGCAAGGCAGTGGAAATTCCTCTTAACGCGAAGGCTTTGCAGAGCCTGCAGATGCATAATGTCTTTGAGATTTTCAACCCGGGAGAAGATTGCTTTAAGGTCCGTAATTTCTGCCTGGAAGTTGAATTGGCTGATGGTCGCAAAGCCGCGACTCTGATTAACGCGGGAATTACCACGCAGCCCGGTTCATGGCGGTATGGCGAGGGTGTCGGGGTGCCGCAGGGGCGCAACATTAAAATACATCTCTGGTTTTCAAATGAGCTGGGAGAGTGAGATTTCAGTTGACCGCACATAAATGAAGTCACTAGCATAGCATCCCATAGAGGTCTTAAAACAACATGTGCACGGCCTTCCGTGCCCCCAACAAGAGGAGAGCAACATGAACAAGACAAGAGCAGCGGCGGTTTTGACCATAGCGGTGGTCATGATGGGAGCGAATAGTTCCTTCGCCCTTTCCGACCCAGTATTAGTGAATACGTCCCCAAGTCAGAATAGGCGCTGGACAACCGTGTTTACCAACGAGGTTCCCTTGCAATGGGCCTGGAACACAAATGCGGCCAGCGCTCAATTGGATATCGTCGGAATGAACTCAACGGTTACCGTGGATTTCACCGAGGTCACGTCGAACTATCTGTGGCAGGCATTCTCGGGAACTACGCCGTCAACCGAGGACGTGTACGATTTGACACTGACGTTTTACAATAGTGGCAGCGCGGTCGTCGGGGCGCTGACCTCGCGGCTGGCGGTAGTGACGGGTGCGCTCGGGCAGACCGGAGTGATTTCTACTTCCGAGGGCACTCCGTGGCCGAAACTCACTAAAAACGCGGTGATCTCCTATGAGGCGGGCTGGACAAACGCCACAGCGGCCGCGTCGGAGAGCCGACTTACGATCGCCAAGGAGGGCGGAATGACGCAGACCAATGCGTTGCCAGACACGTCAGGATATTTCGGATGGAAAGTCCGGAGGAGCGATTGGGGGTACGGCACCTTCAATCTGGCGCTGACCTTCCCCGGCACGGAAGGCGAGTGGAACGGCACGGTGGTACGGGTGCCGGAAGGCATGGTCATCGAGGCGCGGTAGTGGTGGGAGAAGTGCTAAAGTGATGAGAGAAAAAAAGAGATGAAAATGAAGAAAGTTTTGATCGGGATGATAGCAGTGTTTGTGTCGGTGAG
>CAZKZI010000102.1:0-12432 GCA_964557205.1 uncultured Lentisphaeraceae bacterium | reverse complement strand
GATCCCGATTCCGATAGCGACCCCGACACCGATGGCAACATGACGCAGTGGATTACCCCGTCCGACTTGTCCGACCTGTCGGATTCGTTCAGGCGTTTAAAAAACTCTCAGGATAGGCGCGCACGGAAATCCTCGTAACCGAAAGAGCGGATCAGCCTGAACTCGCCGTCTTCCTCCCTAAGCACGATGTCCGGCAGCTTGATGCCGTTGAAAGTGTTGGTCTTGACCATGGTGTAATGCGCCATGTCTTCAAAGACCAGGCGGTCACCGACCCTGAGATGAGTGTCGAAAGACCATTCTCCGATAATGTCACCCGCCAGACAGGTTGCCCCCGCCAGACGATATGTATGCTTTTTCACTCCGGGAGCCTGCCCGCTGTCCGCGCCGCTTGCCGGGGTTGCCGTGCCCTGCCAACCTTGTTCCCGAAAAACCCGCGGACGGTAAGGCATCTCCAGCACATCCGGCATGTGGCATGAGCAGGACGCGTCAAGTATGGCGACCGGCGTCTCATTCTCCACAATGTCCAACACGCTCGCCACCAGCGTGCCGGCATTCAGCACACAAGCCTCGCCCGGCTCCAAATATATGGTGGTGACGTTCGGATACCGCCTGCGGAAATCGTTGAGAGTCTCGCACAACAGATCAATATTGTAGCCCGGACGCGATATATGATGACCGCCGCCGAAATTCATCCATGAAACCTGCGGCATAAGATCGGAGAACCCCCGCTCGAATGCTGCCAGAGTCCGCACAAAAGGCTCGGCGTCCTGCTCGCACAGCGTGTGCATGTGAAACCCGGTTATGCCGTCCAACGACTCGCCCGCGAACGCCGTGCGCCGTATTCCGAGACGCGAGCCCGGTGCGCACGGGTCATACATCGGCACATGCCCCTCGGAGTGCTCGGGATTGACCCGCAGACCGCAAACTATCTTTTTACCAGTCTCAAGCAAGACCTTTCGGAACTGCCGCCATTGTTGAAAAGAGTTGAGCGTCACATGATCCGCCAGCACGGCTATCTCACGCATCTCGGCCTCGGAGAAAGCAGCCGCAAACGCATGCGTCTCACCGCCGAATTCCTCACGACCCAAGCGCGCCTCGTATACCGAACTCGCGCAACTCCCGTCCAGCACCCGCCGCATCTGCGGAAAAACACTGAACATAGAAAATGCTTTAAGGGCCAGCAGAACACGGCAGCCGGTGCGGCGCTTGACCTCCGCCAGCGCCTCCAAATTGCGGCTGATGGCTGCGGCGTCCACCACAAACGCAGGCGTGGGAATATTTTTAATTACACTCATGTTCATATCAGATGCTCGGCAAAGTCACGCTCAAAGGCCAGCAGAGCCTGACAGTTTGGGCAACGCGCAGCGTAAATGACGCTGTCAGCCGGCAGCCGGTTTCTGCGCCCGCATACAAAACATTTGACCGTGGCATGCTCCATAACAGGCATGAGTCTACCGGATCCGGCGCATTTTACAACCAGCCCGGCAATAGAACAGGCAGCATGCCCTGTCAGCAAATTGTAAGCCTCGGTCAGTTGCGCGAATTTTTCCGCAGTCAAGGCGCGGATATCGGGATCAAGCCCGGCATGCTTGTCGGGATGATATTTGAGGCTGAGCCGTCGGTAGGCGCTTTTTGCGGCGGACGCATCCGCGCTATAAGTAACGCCCAGCGTTTCACAGGCCGCGCGTCGCTCTTTGTCGGTCGTCGCTTCACCTAAACGCGCATAAAGCAGCGAAGCTTGACGCACCCCGTCGTCCGACAGTCCTGCCTGACGCGCAAAAAATCGAATGCACTCCATCTCAGGAGGCGTCGGATCACCGTCGCTGACAGCCGTACGCCAGAACCAGACTGCGGCCGCAGGGGCAAGTCCTTGCATTTCACGCGCTATCATTGCCAAACGTTCGACACAGCGGTGCAGGCGCGGCGAATCATCCAGCAGATAGGCGATATCCTGCGCTGTCAGACCGGCTCCGGTCTGACGGCTGATCTCTTCCAGTATGGAGCGAATCGTCGCGTCCTCTTTGGCCGAGAAACGTCCGTCAACCACAGCCAGTTCATGCAATGCCCCCGCCGTAACCGCCACCAGACGCAGCGCGTGGCGTTCTGCCCCCACGGCATTTTTGCGGTCAACCAGAAAGTGTCCGGCCGTGGCACCGGCCAAAGCGCCCAAAGGGCCGAAAAACGACCCTATACTGCCGCCGATTGCTTTGCCTCTCCAACTCATCCGCCCCCCTCCCGGCTCAAACCGGGAACATAAACCTTTTTTCAAACGGAAACGCGTCTTCAACATGCCGGATCAAAGGCTCGCCCGCCTCCGGCTGACCGAGCACCTCGATCACGTCAAAGCGATAGAACAGGTTCGGATATCCGGCCCTGCGCAAATAAGCTGCCGCCGCGCGGTTGAGGGTATGACGTTTCTCGCGATCCACCGCCCGCAAGGGCCGCCCGAAATCCTCTTGCCGTCGCGTCTTCACCTCCACGAAAATCAAGAACTCACCCTCGCGCGCGATGATGTCAATCTCATCGCGCCGGTTCGGGCGAACGTTTCGCCCGATGACCTCATATCCTGACTTTTTCAGAAACGCGGCCGCCTGCTCTTCTCCCCACTCGCCCACCTGCGCCGATCGCGGCCGCTCCACTTTCTTGCCGCCTCCCAGCATCCTGGTGAATCTGAAAAGACCGGACATGCGCTTTACCTCTTCATGGCCTCGCGACCGACAGTAAAAGCCTTGATGTTAACGTCCAACATCTTTTCAGGAATGCGTTCTTGCATGGCCTGCAGCCAGACGCTTTCGTCGAATGGTGTCAGTGTAGAAATCGCACCTGCCACAACCATGTTCATAACACGCCGGTTGCCTATCTTATCAGCCAACGACATAGCATTCAGATAAATAGCGACAGGATACTCATCTTTCAAACGCGCGTCCAAATCAGGCACTCCCGCCTGCTGTCCGCTGGAGACCGTGATCGGGGTTATGTTCGTGTTGTTGATCAGCACCTTGCCGTCCGCTGCCAGCAGATGCCGCCAGCGAAGTGTTTCCAACCGATCGAAAGAGACCAGCAAGTCACTTGTGCCGTCCGGAATTATCGGCGAAAAAACCTTTTCGCCGAAACGCACCTGACTGATCACACTGCCGCCGCGCTGCGCCATGCCGTGAACCTCGCTCTTCTTCACGTCCAGCCCCGCCAGCGTCGCGGTTTTCGCCAGAATGTCGCTCGTCAGTAAAATCCCCTGACCGCCGACACCCACCAAAGAGATATTAACCGTCTTCATCTTTCGTTCCTCTTTTCCTGATCATCAACAAAATCGTAACACTTGAAGTCCTCAATTGGCTCAGCCTATCGAACCGCTGTCCAAAGTCATACTGAGTATCCTTTTATCAGTAATTGTATCATCACATCCTAAGTCTCGAATAATCATCATCCTGTCTCATTTTCGAATCATAACGTGTAGTCCTTTGTCTCCGCAAGGAACAAGGAAGGAATATCCGCTTTGTGCAATTTAAAAAGAGGTCCTTTTTCATTCACCTTTCCATTTAACGCACGTTTTATAAGATGGTCTACTGATATTTTACCTGTTTCAAGCAAGCTGTCAAATTGAGCTGTGCTCGGACACCGCGTATGACGCACAGATTTAAGCGTAAAGAATTCTCGATTATGGCGCTTTACCGCATCTGCACCTATCCAAAAAGTTTCACGATGTTTCTCATGCAATCGGCGGTGTAATGTATCCAAACGCCAGAGAACAACATCTTGAAACTTTGATCGAACATAAATTTCTGCGAGTTGTTCTTCTTTTTTAATGAACTTAAGTTGCAACCCCTGTGCATTAGGCTTTGCAATATTAAGCGTACAATATAAACGAAAAGCGCCATCATTAGACGAATAGCCAAAAGCATCTAATAATTCACGGCTACTTTTGAACCTGCTGATATCCCAGTCTGGAACTTGGGCAAAAAGAACCGAACGGTTAGTTGACTTTCCGCTGGCAGACTTTAATTCTATTCCATAATAATCGGGCTTGGGGCTTGAATTAATTTTAAGCCCTAAAGCTGATTCAACAGTACGCCCTATAGCGGTGTCACCCTCACATACGGATTCCAATGGCCCCGCCTGCGCAATTTTTCGTAATCTATTTAACAGTCCTTCTGACACACGATTAGCATCAAGAACTAGTTTGGATAGAAATTTTATTGTTTCCGTCTCAACCCCTTGCTTCCGCATTTCATACAAATGGCTCTGAGTCAGGTTTAACGCATGCAAAACACCATCAACAGCAAAAAGTGCCAATATATCATTTGGAGAAGCTTTTTTATTTATACTGGAAAACCAAATGCGTGGGTCGCCATTTTTTGTTTGAGGACGATAAAGTGTCGCATTAACTTCTTCTATAAATATATCATTCAACAATGCAACACGCTTTACGACTTTGTTATCACGTCCCTGCTCTTGCGCATTGAAATCATGTATCTCTTGCGCTTTCAATAGCGTACGCACGGGAAGAACCGCATCTAAAATCGATTTTTTAAGCCCTGTAGATGTGAGATACAGAAAAGCTATGTCAGTGACAAATTCTCGTAGAACCAAGACGTTGTTTTGTTCTTGCACTGTAAACGGTCGCGTCATGATTTAATTCCTTGCAAGATAGAGGCGAGATGAACGCCAACTTTTCGCGCCAGTTCCACAGGAACCGCATTGCCGATTTGCGTATATTTGGGTACTTCGCGATCCCAAATACCTGCTTGAGGGTTACCTGCACGCCGCAAGCCCCCTGTTGTTCGCGCACCTTTAAATTCATACCAATCAGGAAACATTTGGAGTCGCGCCCATTCACGAACAGTTAAGGCCCGAGGCTGCAGATAATGCACATAATCCTCCGGTAAAGACGTGACGGTCATTGTTGGACCATTCGCCCCCCAAACTCGCGGCAAAACGCGCTGAGCAAATTTTTTGGTTTGCATGCTCTCTGGTATTTCACCATTGTGAGCAAGCATATATTCAAACTTTTCACGGATTCGCGGCTTGTGCGATGAATACTCCTGTTCTTTTAATTCAGCACCCTTCCCCGCCACCGTTGTACCATCGCGAGAAGTGCGTAACATTTTTTGCACAGCAGTTTTAGGCGCACAAAGGTAGTGTTTGGTTTCCTTCTTTGAAATATATTCTGGATCAACTAAGTCTGAAAGAACGTCCTCAATATTAGGCGGCAACCCCTGCTTCTGCGGCAGCAAACCAGATGCCGCAGCACTTTTATCAGGAATCCATCCTAGATCATTTCTGATCCCTACCATCAAAATGCGCGGACGGTTCTGCGGAACTCCATAGTCTTTTGCTTGAACCAATTTGAAATCTACAAAATATTCACCTCCATTGATATTTCTAAAATCATTTTGCACAGCACGCCAGATTTCTCCTTTCTCACCGTTAGCAGTCCAACGAGCTGACAACAGACCTTTAACATTTTCAAACAAAAACATTTTGGGCCTAAGCTTAGAAATTATCCGAGTCATTTCCTTGAACAAATAATTAGACGGAATCTCTTCTTTTTCAACTTTGTAACTGCGCCGATGTCCAATACCTGAAAACCCTTGGCAAGGCGGACCGCCAGCAATAAGATCGATCTCTTTGATACCGAGTCGCTGCCATTCTTTCAACATTTCATCTAAACGATTGTTTGATATAGCGTGCACATCATAAAACTGAGTAATCCCAGTATCATAATGCTGGCGATTTGCCAAATATGTTGCCATTGCATCTTTGTTTATTTCTGAAACCAACAAAGGCGTAAAACCCGCTTGCTCAAGTCCGAGAGACAAACCCCCACAGCCGGCAAACAAATCAATAGCCCATAACGGTTTGTCCTCTTTGTTTGTAAACTTTTGCCTTTTAATTGTCGGAGGCCAATTTTGCGGATATTCTTCAAGTATACGAGATAAAGTTAATTGCTCTACTCGTTCGCGACAGTCATCAGCTTGTAAAGAAATACAATCCAAAATCGACATGGACGCATCACGGCCAACAACAACATAATCAAAGAGAGCGATATCAGCATTTTTTGCATTTCGTACAATCGACTCAGTTATCTCCACATCGGATTTGATGGGAACGCCATGATTCTTGCCGCACACACGAAACACAATTATTGAGGTAGCCTTAGTTTTTTTAACAGCAGTCAATATACATCGCGGAAGCGCTTTCCGGAAATCCGCCTTATTTACATCAAACAGCCTATGTGTCAATACAAGTTTTTCCGAATCCAACGTAATAACGCCAAAACGAGCCCCCTTTATGGCACCAGGTTTAATATAGGATAAAACCGTTGTAACGGCGGAAAGAACCGGCTTATGTCTTGTTGATGAGACAGAGACCTTGCTTTTGTATTTATTTTTGGATCTCATTTTGACATCGTAAACTGGTGTTTTACAAACAGTTACCCGGTTATCTAACTTTTCTGATCGCATCGAACTTGCAGGTTTGGCGGCAAAGGTTACAGCCCGAACACTGCAGCGGGTCGATTCGCGACTTATACCGCTTGCCTTCCACAACCGTCTCGCCGCGCTCAATCGCCGGACACCCCAGCTTGAAACAGGCGCCGCAAGCCGTGCACTTATCTGCGTCAACCTCATAAGTCCCGGCATTCATCAGCTTGGCCGCAATGCGGCACGGCCCGCCCGCGATAACCACGGACGGCTCGTCCGCATCCAGCTCTTCCGCCAAAACCTGTTCCAGCGCTTTCAGATCGTAGGCAGCGACATTCACCACGCGGCGGAACCCCATGGCTTTGGCCACCTCGGCGATGTCCGTCACCGGCGCGGAGCCGCCGCACAAGTTTTTTCCGGAACCGGGATTCTCCTGATGCCCGGTCATGCCGGTGATCCGGTTGTCGAGCACAACGATCGTGGTCTTGCCGCCGTTGTACAAGACATTCAATATGCCGGTCAGCCCGGAATGGAAAAAGGTCGAGTCGCCGATCACCGCGCAGATGCGTCCTTTGTAACCAGCCTTCTCCATGCCAAAGGCGTTGCCGATGCTGGCGCCCATGCAGATGGTTGTATCCATAGCGTTAAGCGGCGGGAAAGCTCCCAGCGTGTAGCAGCCTATATCGCCGGTGACGGTCGCGCCAAGTTTTGCCAGCGTGTAAAAAACACCGCGATGACTGCACCCGGCACACAACACCGGCGGACGCGTAGGCAAGCCTTCGTCGGCATGTATGACATCAGGCGGTTCCACATCGCCCAGCAACTCCTTGCGCAGAGCAATTAATCGCATAGGGTTCAGCTCCAGCATGTTCAGTTCCGTGGCGTGCTCCACCACCGCGATGCCTGCCGCGCGCACCTGCTCTTCCATAAACGGATCAAGCTCCTCGATCACTATCAACTTATCCACATCCGCCGCGAAACGCTTGGCCAGATCGACGGGAAAAGGATTTGACAGACCGAGCTTCAGCACGGCGAATTCAGGGAACACCTCTTTCACATACTGGTATGTAACACCCGATGTGATGATGCCGAGTCGCTTGTCACCGTCCTCAACGCGGTTTAAGGAAGCTTCGCAGGCGAAAGCGCGTAACGCTTTCGTGCGCTCCTGCGCCTTGAGCCGCTGCGGCCGCGCGAACATGGGTACCGGGATATACCGTTGGATGTCCTTGATATACCCCAATCCTTCAGCCTTGCCGGGGCCGAAGTCGCTACCGACATCGACAACCGTGGAGGTGTGCGAGGTGCGCGTTGTCAGACGCACAAAAGCCGGCACCTGAAATTTCTCGGAGATCTCGAAAGCCATCACGACCATGTCGAAGGTCTCCTGACTGTCAGCCGGATCGAATAGCGGCGCGCGCGCGAACTTCACAAGATTGCGTGTGTCCTGCTCGTTCTGAGAGCTGTGCATACCGGGATCATCGCAGGTCACTATCACCAGCCCGCCGTTGGCGCCCACATATGTGTAGGTCATCAGCGGATCCATTGCCACGTTGAGCCCCACATGCTTCATAGCGGTCAAAGCCCGTTTGCCGGCAATGGAAGCACCTATCGCCACCTCCATGCCGACCTTCTCATTCACCGCCCACTCACAATTTATGGTGTCCTTGAATTTCGCGACATTCTCAAGAATCTCGGTGCTGGGCGTGCCGGGATAGGCCGAAGCCACAGCGCATCCGGCTTTACAGGCCGCCCAAGCGACAGCTTCGTTTGCAGACAACAGGATTTTTCGACTCATGCTTTTCTCCGTTTTTGATAAATCACTTCGCGGGCACCAGCCTTATGCTTTCCAGTGTCACCGACACACCATCCTGGTTGACCGGATCAAACCGCAAGCGGTTGATCTTGCCTTTCCAGAAGCGACTGGTGCCGACCTCAAGCACATATTCATGCAACACTCCGGCTTCCTTGAGCGGCAGCCTTACAGAAGTTTTTTCAATTATCGGCGCGATGCCGGTCTCCCAAAACAACTGACAAGTCTGGCCGGGTGCCGCTCCGACGACCTTCATTCGTACCGCAACCCTTTTGAAATCCTGCGCGTAAACCCCTTGCAGGTAGCGCATCAATGCCGGATCGCCTGTGGTTGTCTTAAATGCCATGCCTGCGGCACCGCAACGAATCTCACCAATGCCCATCATGGCCTGCCACCCGGACTCCCCGTCACGGAAAAACCATTCGCGCGTACAGTCAGGTTGCGGCACGGGCAGGTCATAAGGACCCAGCCCCACATCGGAAGGAGCGTAGTTCTTCGGCCAACCGTCGGCAGGCTTCACGCAAAAGGTATCTCGCACAGCCTCGTACATACCGAATCCAAACTCGGTGTTGGGCTCAGCGTACGATCCCTCGCCCCACTCGTTGACCGGCGCCAACATCAAGCGGCGCACTCCGGACTCATCCGCGAACCGTTTGGCATCGCGACAAATCCGCTGGAAATGCTCGACCTTGCGGCCGTAAATCTCGGTGCCCCTGTCCCCGTGCCAGGGACGGTCATCCCATCCGGTGGAAAGATTCGGCAAGAAAGGCAGTATGCCGGTCTTGTGCAACCCGCGCCAATGGTCGTAATTGCTTTCTGCCACCAGATCAAAATGGAAACGGCGCGGATTCTCAGCCTTGCCTCCATGGTGCATATAGTGATAGATCGAGGTCATGTCGAAGCCCATGTCCTTGTAGCTCTGTACGACCGCCGGATCAACAGAGGCCTCTGGCCGTTTCATCGCGATGAAGTAGACACCCTTGAATCCAGCCTCAAGCGCCATTTTACGAGAAAGCTCCAGCAAGCGTTTACAGCCCTCCTTGCCGTCCAGATCACGGTTCATGTTATGCGGATCCCAGATCATCACAACCGGCTTGCCGTCTATCTGGTAATACTCCGGCATGTTGAAATAGTTTTCGATCCAAAACTTGGCTGCCGCAGCCTGATCCGCCTCGGAGTGGCTGCCCTCGGGATTGTGATTAGCCCACATAACCGCCCATTTTAAATTGCTGCGGTAACGGGCCCGCTTGTAAGCCTTGATCCAGTGGTCGTGATGCTGCTGTCCTTTATGCCAATACCAGTCGACCAGAAAGAACGATATCCCGTTCTCAACCGCCCACTTGATCTGCCAGTCCACCACCTCCGGGTTGGCCTCGTCGTACCAACCCAACAAAGGTTTGCGCTCGGGAGCCACCTTCCAAATCCTTTCCCATGCCTCGACGCGGGACCAACCAGGAAAATATAAAGCGCCGATTTCGTAAGGATTCTCGACCGGCCGCGGTTTCGGCACATACTCGGCCAGCGGCAGATTAAGGGCTGTAGTGATCTCAACGGGCACCGCCACCGTCCGAGCTTCATCCATGCTTCCCCCTGAAAAACTGAAAACCGCCTCTCCTTTAACTGCCTTGTCGGATACTATCGACAATTTATGTGTCACGCTTTCCAAGGCCGGCACTCGGGGAACATCACCCCAGCCTTCCGGCGAAACTATGCGTACGCCGCGCGGCAGCCGCTCACACTCGATCTTGATTGGGCCGGAATCGCTCCCTCCGGTATTTCGGATATGGAAAAGCAAAGGAGCTGGCTTGCCGGTACGGTTGACCGCATCACGCATGATTGCAGTTGCGATCTCGATCTCGGCCGGACCCTGAAGTTCATCCGTCATCTTGATTGAACGTATTCGCGCTTTGGCGTCAGAACCGCCAGCAGGCTCCAGCATCAGTGCCATTATCCGCCCTCTCCACTTGTCGTTGCCGACAAGACTGACATTGTAGGTGCGGAAACGCCCGTCAGTCTTTACCTTGAAGTTCACGTTCTGCAGCCCGTCCGCAACGTCCGTCACCCATGCCACCTTCCAGACCTCGCCACATTCCACAGCCATCTCCACCGCCAACAGATCACCCGCAGCGGAATCGACACGCAAACCCGGACTAGCCGCAACACCTTTGCCGTCCTCAGAATCAAAGGCCAATTCCCCGTCCTTGATCGACACTCTGGCTCCAACTTCTGCTCTCCATTCTTTCAGTGCTTCACCGCTCCATGCGTTGCTGTCTGAGAATGGCGGCTTCATCTCTTTAACGCTGATGCGCCTGATTTCGAAATAGTGCGGCTGCCCCTGCGGGTTTGTAAAATCCAGACGTAACCGCGTGACTCGCTTTGCTCCGTGCCAAAAAGGACGAACATTGTAGGTGTGCCACTGACCGTCTCCGATCCAATCGAAACGCGCACTCCATTTCTGCTGGGGTTTCGGTGCGCCTTCCGGCATCCAGAACAGCTCGCCCACACCGCCAGACACTGTCTTGGCCTCGAACTCAACAACCTGCCAGGGCGATGCCTCTACGACAAACGCGGGGCTGGCAATAAAAGGGTCGCTGCCATCCATCACACCTTTGAGCTTGCCGTCCTCGACACGCACATCCCGGCAGTGGTTGGCGCCGCGTGTCCAGCCCTCAGATCCACCTGCGGAAAAATCCCAATTCACCAGCACACGGTCTTCCCCAAAAGACCGCAAAACCAACGCGCACAACAATGTCAGCGCAAGTGCTCCCTTGATTTTCATCCTGACCCTCATCATTTGCTAAAAACCGGCAGATTATCCGCCGTCAAATCCTTCAACAACGGCTGAACCTTGTCCTTTTCAGACAGCATCGGCGGACCGTCACCAGGCCAGACAATACCGATTTCAGGATCATTCCAGCATAATCCGCGGTCATCAGACGCATCATAAAATTCCGAACACTTATAAAATATCTCCGCCATATCCGACAGCACGCAGAACCCGTGAGCGAATCCCGCCGGAATGAACAACTGGTGTTGGTTCTCCTCTGACAGAACCGCCGCCGACCACTTGCCGAAGGTCGGTGAACCGCGCCTGATATCCACAGCCACATCGAAAATGTCGCCACGCAGACAACAAACCAATTTAGCCTGCGGCTTGCGTAACTGATAGTGCAGACCGCGCAGTACCCCTTTGACGGAACGTGACCGGTTGTCCTGCACAAAAGTGCAGTCTATTCCCCCGGCAGCATATTTTGCAGACTGAAAGGTCTCCACAAAAAAACCGCGGGTGTCACGCAACACATTCGGAACACATAACACTACCCCACCCAACTCAGTTTTTTCAAATTTAACCGACATGCAGTTCCATCCTTCTCTTTTTTACCATCGCATTTGCTCCCACTTAGGGGCCGCAATAAATCACCCTCTGCCCTGTGCGGCGCGGTAGCGTGAGATCAGGGCGTTCGTCGAGCGGTCGTGCCGCAGCACCGGGCTCTCACCGGCGACCAGCTCGCCAAGCACCTTCGAGGCCAGAACCTTGCCCAGCTCCACACCCCACTGGTCGAAGGAGAAAATGTTCCAGATAATCCCCTGCGTGAAGACCTTGTGCTCATAAAGCGCCACCAACGCCCCGAAGGTCTCGGGGTTCAACGCATCCGCCAGCAGTGTGTTGGTCGGGTGGTTGCCCTCAAAGGTCTTGTGCGGCACCAACCGCTCCGGCACCCCCTCGGCGCGGCACTCTGCCGCCGTCTTGCCGAAAGCCAAAGCCTCGGTCTGTGCAAAAAAATTGGCCATCAGCTTGTCGTGATGATCCCCCATCGGGTTATGTGTCCGGCAGAAACCGATAAAGTCGCAAGGTATCAGGAGTGTGCCTTGATGGAGCAACTGATAAAAGGCGTGCTGACCGTTTGTGCCAGGCTCACCCCAGACGATCGGGCCGGTGCCGTATGCAACACGCCGGCCCTGCCGGTCGACCGACTTGCCGTTGCTCTCCATGTCAAGCTGCTGCAGATATGCCGGAAACCGCGCAAGATATTGGTCGTAAGGCAACACCGCGTAACTCTCGGCACCGTAACCGTTGTGATACATTACTCCCAACAGACCCATGATCACCGGCAGGTTGCGGCTAAAGGGCGCGGTGGCGAAATGACGATCCATCAAGTAATAGCCTTTGAGCATCTTCTGGAAATTACGCGGACCGATCGC
>CAZKZI010000101.1:10735-12480 GCA_964557205.1 uncultured Lentisphaeraceae bacterium | reverse complement strand
ACTATTCTTCCCTCTCCCCGCGTCAGAACTCGACCCGCATCGGTTTTTTCAGCGCTAGGCCAGCACACAGGCTCAAGACCAGTAGAGCTGTCAGCCAATTCGCACGTATCCCAAAAAATGAATATTCCGCTGCCGGATAGGTCACCTCGATCCGCTCCACCGACCCGCACAGCGGTGCCTCGCCGGGATAAAAGACCCGGTTCCAAAAACCCCGACCGCGCCGCAGCGAGACGCGCCGCAAGCCCTCGCCCACGCACAACCGTTTGACCTCTTCGACATCTGGGCCAGACAAATGCAGGCGGAAGACCCCCGCCGTCTGACCGGCCCGCACGCGCCAGACGCGCTCGCGCGACGCAGGCGTGGCCACCGAGGCCTCGACCCGCAGGTCGCCTTCGGCTTGCAGCTCCAAGTGTTCCGCCACTCCCGCGCGATCTGCCCGCGCCACCACCATCACCGACTCGCCCACGCGCAACGACCGCGTCCCGAACCATTCGTGCGCCTGCACCAGCAACAGCGCCATCGGCACCAGACTCACCGCCAGCGGACGCAGCATGACACTGAAATAAACCAAGCTCGCGACCATGGCGCGACCTACCGAGCAGAGCCCGCCCACCGCGTCCTCGCGCCACAGCCACAGTTCCATCACCCGCGCCAAGGCGCGGTCACGCGCCGCCGCGATCCGCTCAGGACGCGACGAGACCTTGAACAGCGCCAGCGCCGCCAGCGCGGTCAGCGCCGAAAACAGCGCCAGCGCCGCCGCAGGCGGCAACCGCCCCAGCACCGCCATCAGCGCGTCCATGATGGAATTCAGCACACTCACTTCAAATAACCCAGCCCACGCAGCCGCTCGCGTATCTCCTCTTCGGTCGCATGCTCGCCCGCGTCAGCCACCGCCGTCTCCAGCACATGCGTCACGTACTCCTCCACCGAGGAGTACCCCTTCTCGTCAGCCTGCTTGACCAGCAGATCGTACAACGCCTTGTTCACCTTTATCTTGGGCTCAAACATTTGACTTTCCTTCCAGTTGCCAGCCGTTGCCGTCCATGTAACCCGGCACCGGCAGATTCCATAACTTCA
Source organism: uncultured Lentisphaeraceae bacterium (assembly GCA_964557205.1). GTDB lineage: Bacteria > Verrucomicrobiota > Kiritimatiellia > RFP12 > UBA1067 > JAQVQN01. Next base: position 11,403 of record CAZKZI010000101.1, on the reverse strand, counting down.
ACAGGGTCGGTGCCACATCCGCCAGATGCGGCCCGCCCGCGCCGAAAACCAGCCGCCGGTTGCTGAAGAGCACGCCCGGCACCTCCAGACGGTCCACGCAGTGATCCCCGCACCATTTGCTGTCGTTGTCGGAAAAGACCGCGCCGGCCGTACCGCCAACCGCCGTGTCCCAGGAGTGGCGGTACCCGCTGTGCCAGCCGACCACCAGATCCGGCGCACGTTGCGTGTAAGGCCCGGTGTAAACCGCCGCGCCGTCATAGACCGTGCGCACCGCGCGTTCTCCGGTCGCCGAATCGTTCAGCTCCGCAAGCTTCGCGGCCAGCTCGCGTTTGAGCGCGTCGGCCTGCGCGCCGGACTCGACGATGCCCTGCGCCTCACGTCCCCGCAGGTTCAGGTACACGCCCGCCAGACCGAAACTGTAGGCGCGCGTGCGCGACCAGTCAACATGCGCGAAGTAATCGCTGGTGCCTTCGGTCTGCTCTTTCTCAACCAGATAACCCTGCTCGCGCAACCAGGCGTTGACATGTACGCAGCGCCGGAAGGTCGTGAAGCCGTGATCCGAAAGCACCAACAACAGATCGCGCCGTCCCAGCCGTCGCCGCAAACGCCCCAGCATGGCATCGCAGAGCTCGTAGGTCGCGTCGATGCGCGCGTCCGCCGCCGGGTCG
>CAZKZI010000101.1:0-10635 GCA_964557205.1 uncultured Lentisphaeraceae bacterium | reverse complement strand
CATGGCATCGCAGAGCTCGTAGGTCGCGTCGATGCGCGCGTCCGCCGCCGGGTCGGTAGAGACAGGCTCTTCTTCCATCCGGCGCATAAACATGTGCTGCATACGGTCGGTAATGTCGAAGACGCAGACCAGCACGCCGCGACGCGTCAGGCGCAGCGCCTCGAAGAACATGCGCTCGCGCTCGCGGTGGATATCTAGCGTCTGCCGTTCGAACTGCTCGTCACTCAACACTCCCGCTGTCAAACCCCAGGTGTCCTCAGCCAGCCCCAGCGTGGCGTAAGGCCCGATCAGGCGCGAGAGGTAAACGCTGAACGAGGCCGGCCAGGCCACCGGCATGGCGGGATGCCCGGGATCGATGTTGATTGGCGTCACGTAAAGCCTGAAACGCGGTTCCAGCTCCAGCGGCAGGAAACGCGCGATGCCGCGCACGCGCCTGCGTCCCTGCCGGAAGGTCAACGAAATCCACGGTGTGTATTCGCCGACCCGCAGCCGCACCGGCGCCCCGCCGGCCAGCAGCCGCGCTTTAAGATTATTTCCCGCCTTCCACTTCACTTCCAGCGACGCCTCCAGCGTGTGGCCGTCCAGCGTCGGCCCGGGTAGCGCGCAGCGCACCAGACCATCCTGACGCGACACCCGGATGCGGCGGCCGCCGGTAAAGCTGCCTGCCGCGCCATCTTCCTCGAAGAGAGTGAACTCGCCTTGCGTGCCACGAAGATCCGGCGCGCACATGGCGGAGAGCGCGCGTCCCCTGAACGGTTCCGGCGGATAGGTCAGCGGCACCCGCAACACCGTGCAGGGCACACCCCGCTCGCCCAGCGCTTTCCAGAACGGCTGGCTCTTACGCAGCAGCACGGTCTCCGGCCGCCCCTTGCGGTCCTTGACCAGCCGGGTGGAGGACAGCTCCGGCAGGTAGCTGTTGAAATCGCGCGTCAGAAAGTCGTAGATGCCGTGCTTGCCGGGATTGACCCCGGTCGAGAAGGTCGACCACGCCACCGGCGAGATCGGAGGGCAGGTGCTGCCCAGCGGCGAGAAACTGCCCTGCCCGGCCAGCGCCTTGAAGTTGGGCAGCCGCCCCGCCTCCATCAGCCGCCGCGCCCGGCGCGGATCCATGCCGTCCAGCCCCATCACCACACAGCGCCGGAAGCGCCCGTGCGGCCCGCGCCGGAAGAGCGCGGCAAGCAGCCGGAACGGCAGGCTCAGCAGGATCAGCATGCCCAGCAGCAACGCGCCGAAGAAGATCAGGAACGATCCCATCACCGCAAAACCCGCGCCCGGGCCTATGTAGCAGAGGAAGTTCATTAGCCATTAAACGTTAAACGTTAAACCTCCCATCTGTGTTTATCTGTGTTTCCATGCCCATAACTCCTAATTTCTAATTCCTAATTGCTAATTGCTCCCCTACTCCGCCCGCTTTCTGTAGAGTTTGGGGTCAACTGCCGCGCGCATGGCCGCCTCATCCAATCCGCCGCCCAGAAACGCGTTCAGCTCTGCCACTGCGGTAGCAGGATCTTCCAGCGTCCGGTTGTAGTTCACATAAGTCACCAGCAACTCGGGACGCGTCTTGAGCCAGGCCTTGCAGGCCGCCACCTCTGCGGCCAGCGCCGAAACCAGCGCGTGGCCCTCGGTCCGGCCAGCAACCGCGCTGCGACCCAGCCGCTCCAGCATGGCGTTCTGCGACGCCACCACCTCTTTCAGGGCGCGCTGCATGAAGACCACCCGGCACTCGACTCCGGCCGGCAGATCGTACAGCAGCTTGTAAACCATCTTGACCGCGCGACCCTCGGCCTTCGGCAACCACGAGGAGTCTTCGCGCGTGCTCTTGACCGGCTCGAACTCGTAATACCCGTTGGGGTTGTCCGTGTCCGCCACGCGCACGTTGTCGGTCAGCGCCGGAATCCCGCCCGCCTCCAGCACCCGCATCATCATCGACGTGCCGCTACGCGGCAGTCCCGAAACTATCGTGATGTCCTTGTCACTCATAAGTCGTCTCTTTTGTCGATCAGTCGGATCGGTCGGATCGGTCGGATCAAAAAAACCACCATCACCCCGGCGCCAGTGAGCCGATGATCACAGCCGCCAGATCTTCCAGCTTGGGCCGCGTCAGTCCGGTCGGCCGGCTGCTGAACAGGCACCCGCGGCAAAAGACCGGGTCGATGCAATGGTCTCCGCTCCAAGGGTCGGTGTTATCCAGATAGACCTCGTGCGGATAACGCCCCAGGATCGTGTCCCACGAGGCGCGCCAGTTTCGCTGGTAGCCGATGACCATGTCCGGCGCGTTGACCGTCTCGGGCCCGCTGTAAACCTCCTCGGGAAAAAACACGCGGTGAACCGGCCGTTCGCCGGTCGCCGGATCGACCACCGCCTCGAGCTTGCGCGCGATCTCCCCGCGCACGGCGCGGAACTCTTCCGGCTTGACCGCGCCCTCGGGTTCGCGTCCGGCCAGATTCAGGTATAGACTGTTAATCCCCAGCCCGTAAGCGCGGGTGCCGCCCCATTTGATGTCGCCGAAAAACTCGGTCGCGCCACGCTCGTCTGCCGCGACCGGCTCGGCGTAACCGTTGTCCATCAGCCACGAGTTGAGGTTGAACTGCCGCCGGAAGCTGCCGAACCCGTGATCCGACAAGGCCAGCACCAGCGTCTCGGGACCCTCGTTGCGCAGCACCTCGCCCAGCACGCGGTCCAGATCCTCGTAAAGCCACGGCAGATAATCGCCATGCCGCGCCGCCAGCTCGGGCGTGTAGAGCGGATGCGCTTTGTCGCGCGCGCGCCAGAAAGCGTGGGCGTTCTGGTCCAGACTGGAGAAATAGAAGAAGAAAAGCCCCTCGTTGAAGCGCGGGTACTCGCTGTGGAACATGCGCACGCTCTCCTGATGCACGAAGAGCGACTGCTCGCGGAAGGTGTCGTCGTCCAGCACCCCGGCCGAGAGCGCGCTGGTGTCCTCGGCCATGCCCTGGGTATAGAAGCGTCCCATGCGACGCGTCAGCTCGCGCGAGTAGCCCTGCGGTGTACTCAGCGGCATCACCGGGTCGGCCGGATCGATGTTCACCGGCGAGACGTACAGCTCGAAATCATCACGCACGCTCTTCAGGAAGAAGCGGCAGACTCCCGCGACCGACACCAGCCGCGGCACCATCTCATAACGCACATGCACCCACTCGCTCCACTCGCCCTCGCGCAGGATGAAATCATGGCTCTGCAAGGTCACACGCACGGCGCGCGTGTCCGCGCCGCGCCGTATCAGCAGGGGCACGGTCACGCTGCCGCCCTCCACCGCGAAACTGTTCTCAGGACCCGGCAGCGCGGTTTCGATCACGTCGTTCCTGATCCTGACACGCTCGATGTGGCCGCCGGAGACATCGCGCGTGCGCTCGCCGATGCGGTCGGTGTAAGCCGTGAAAATCCCGTAGCCGCCGTGCAGGTCGGGTGTGCCCAATCCCGAAAGTGTGCGGCCCCGCGACGGCACCGGCGGAAAATTGGCAGGGATGCGCAGGACCGTACAGGGCACGCCGCGCGCCTCCAGCTCGCGCCAGAGGGTCGGCCCTTGCCGCAGGTTCTGCATGCCGCCGCCCGTGAGCGGGAAACGATAACCGCCAACCCGCACCGAGCGCCCGACTGCGGCCAGTCGCGAGGTCGAGAGGTACGGCACGCGCGTGGCAGCCTCGCGCGCGATAAAGTCAAAGATGCCGTGCGTGCCCGGGTTGCCGCCGGAGATAAAATTAGACCACGCCACCGGGCTCTGCGGCGGGGTAGAGGTGCCCAGCACGGAGAAGAGTCCCTGTTCAGCCAGGCGGCGACAGTTAGGCAGCCGTCCGGCCTGCATCAGTTCTCCGACGATCGTGGGGTCCATGCCGTCGAATCCCAGCACAACGCACCGCCGCGCGCCGCGCGCACCGCGCCGCGCGCAACCCGCCGCCGCCAGCGCCGCACCCCCCTGTATGAAAGCTCTGCGTGTAACAGACATGCGGCAAGAATAGCAGAAAAAGCATGTTAGTGCATCAGTTGATTGGTGCATTCGCCGGCAGCGGCGACAGCGGACCCAGGACTCAGGACTGGACACCAAATCCCCAATCTCAAATCCCCCTCTTTCCCCCGTTTCCCTCCGGACCTTCTTCTGCTATAATCCCCGGCATGCAAGCGTTCTGCCATATCTGCCGCATGGCCTGCCTATGCCTGGTCTTCACGGCGCGGGCGCACACCGCAACCGCGACGTTCGAGAATTACCAGGCCATCTTGGACCGCATGCCCTTCGGCGCGGCACCGCAGTCCGGCATCGGCGCCGACAGCAACACAGCCGAAAGCCGGGCCCAGGCCCTTTCCAAAGCCGAGCAGAAAAAACTAGCCGCAAAGATCAAAATGTCGTGCGTCAACATCACCCCTGACGGCAGCATTGCCGTGGGCTTCACCGACCTTTCGCTCAGCCCGCCGCGCAACTGCTACCTGCGTATCGGCGCCGCCGCACACGGCTGGACAGTACTCGATGCCGACTACGACGAAGAGTGGGCGACAATTGAAAAAGAGGGCGTAACCATCACCGTCAAACTCGGCCGCGGACTGATCGGCGGCGAGTCTGAGAACCTCGCGGCGCAGACTGCGGACAATCAGAAACAGCAGCAGCCGACGGAGCCGGAGACCCCGCAGGAACCGGCCGAACCGCCGCCGCCTATGATCGTGCAGTACGCCCGGCTGCGCGCGATCGAGCTGACCGGCGGCCCGCCCATGCCGAATGTCTCTCTCGCCACCATACCGTCGGAAACACAGGCCGAGCTCGACCAAGAGCGCCAGAAGATACGCGAACTCCGCAACCGCGGCATCAACACACGCTCCTACCGCGAACGCCTGGTCGCCAAAAAGATCGAGGCCGAACAACAGCGGCAGGACGAGGACCAGGTCAAGCTTGTCGAGATGGAGGTGATCGCGCGCGAGATCGCCGTGGAAGAACTTGAGCGCCGTGCGCTAGAGCAGCAAGCCGCAGAAGGAGAAGTGCAGTAATGGCGGCCGCCGCCGCCAGAAAAACTCTGCGCCTCCGCGCCTCTGCGTTAATATCTCCAGCGCGCACGCCCCTGCTGCCGCTCTTCGCCTTTTCGCTGGCCGTGCGGTTGGCGATCTGGCTGCTGGTGACGCGATCCGGCACGCCGCTCTTCGCCGACGAGCCGCTCTACGCCGGGCTGGCGCAGGGCTGGGGCGCGATCTTCAACGCGCTGGCATCCGGCCGCTGGCCGGATGCCGCCCTGCTGGAACGCGTATACGGCCACGGCGTCTGGCCGCCGCTGCACCCGCTGCTGCTCGGGCTCGGCGGCCTCTGCGGCGGCATCTCCGGCGCGCGCATGAGCATGGTCCTGCTCTCGGCCTGCGCCACACCGCTGCTTTTCAAGCTCGCGCGGCAATGCGGCTTCAGCCGCCGCGTCGCCCTGGCCGCAGCCCTGCTGCACGCGCTCTATCCCGAGTGCGTGGCCTTCTCGCACTACCTCTGGAGCGAGTCCTCCTTCGCCTTCTTCCTGCTGGCCGGCCTCAGCCTGAGTCTCTCTGCCGTTGACGCGGCGGGAAGGCGCGGGGTGGCTCTGGCAGCCGCAGCCGGCGCGTTGCTGGGCTGCGCCGCGCTCTGCCGTGCCACCCTGCTGCCGCTGCTGCTCTTCCTGCCGCTCTGGTGGCTCTGGGAACGCCGAGGAGTTCAGGGTTCAGGAGCCGGCCCTGCCGCGCCATGCCAACCCCAAAAAACTCCGCGCCTCTGCGCCTCTGCGTTAAACCTTCCGGTCCCTGCTTGCTCTGGACCCAGGACTCAGGACGCAGGACCCAGCCTGAATCCCAAATCCCAACTCTTTCACTCTTCACTCTTCACTCTTCACTCTTTCTCTCTCCCCTCCATAGCCGCGCTGTGCGCGGCCTTCGCCCTGGTCACCGCGCCCTGGCTGATCACCCTGCGGCTGCGCGAAGGTGCCTGGAAACCTTTTTCGACCTCGGGCGGCTATAATCTGCTGCTCGGCAACCATCCGGCAATCCCGCCGGGCCTGGGCTCGGCCTGGGGCACCTTCATCTACCGCGGTGGCGCTTCCGACCGCATCGCCGCCGCCGTGCGCGCCGAGGCCGGCGCGACCGCCGAAACCTCGGCGCTTTGGGTCTTCGCGCAGGACCAGACCTGCCGCGCCATGGCGCGGACTGAAATGCGCCGCCGTCCCGGCGCCGCGGCCTTACGGGCGCTGCAGCGCGGACTGTTGCTGACCGCGCCTGACATTTTTCTGCCGCGGCATATCCTGAACCTGATCTATCGCCCCATGCCCGTGGCAATGGTCGCTTTACTTCTGGCCGCCGGGTTCCTGCTCTGGAACGCGGTCATGCTCGGCACTGCCGCCGCGCTGCTGATGCCGCGCAAACCGCCGCGCCTCTGGCTGCTGCTGGCCGCGGCAGCCGCGCTGCTGCTGCCGGCCTTGGCCACCATCAGCGTCTCGCGCATGCGTTTCGCCTCGACCCTGCTGCTTTTTCCTGTCGCCTGTCAGGGACTCGCCGCGCTTTGCGCCGACGCATGGCCGCCTTTACGACGCGCGGCAACGATCGCCCTGTTCGCAGTAGCCTGCGTCTGCGGCATCTTCCAGTTGCGGCTCTCGCTGCAACACTTTGTGGTGCCCTCTACCCACTACGCGCCGCTGATCCGCGCCTTGGCGCGGCTGCGGCTGGCGCCGCCAGAGACTTATGACACCTTCCTGGTGCGGCGCGATCCGCACGGACCAGCCAGAGTGGGCGTCAGTCTGGAAGCGACCCCCGGCGCGGAATTCGTCGGCCAAGAGCGTGCGCGGCGCGTCATGCTGCCGCTGTTGCCCGGACGCGACGCGATGCTGCTGCTGCGCGTGCGCAACGCGTCAGAGCTGCGGCTAGGCTGGCTCGACCCGGACGGCGCGTCCGGCGAAACGCGCCACGCGGCCGGGGACTTCCACTGCCAATGGCAACCCACCGGCGTGCCGGGTGTTCACGCCGCCATACGCGGCGTGAACTACAGCAAAGGCGCTGCACCGGCATGGAGGGTCGGGCGCCGTCCCGACCGCCCGCCAACCCCGTAGCTGCCGACTCTACCGGGACTACCGGGGTGGCGCAGCACCGGCATGGAGGGTCGGGCTCCGTCCCGACCGCCCGCCAGTTCCGTAGCTGCCGGCTCTACCGGGACTACCGGGGTGGCGCAGCACCGGCAGTACCGGGTTTATACGGCAGGGTGGCGCAACAGCCAGGGTAGCTGCCGCAGCCCCAGAACGGGCTGTTGTCGCGCTTGCGGTGCATCAGCCGCATGGCTGTGCCGCACTCGGGACACGTCGGCGCGTCCGCTGCGGAGGGCGCGTCGCCCTGTTGCGCGCGCTCTTCCCGGCGGGCTTCGCCGAGCCGCTCTCTAAAACCGCCGCCGGCCTTGAACTCCTCACCGAGGCGGCGGATGTAGGCCTCCTGCATCTTGCCGGCCCGCGTGCAGAGAATCACCAGGGCGTCAGCCCGGACAAAGCTGTCCGGGCTCTCCAGCCACCTGCCAAACTTGGCGGTTTGCGCCAGCAGATGCTCGCAAAACCGCCGGTTTGAATAGGGGCTGGAGCTACCGGAACTGCCGGGACTGCCGGGGCGGCCGGGACTGGTGCCAGTGCCGGCTGTCCCAGCCGCCCCGGCAGTTCCGGCAGTTCCGGGCGTCCCGGCAGTGTCGGCTGTCCCGGCTCCGCCGCCAATCCCCGGCGGCGGATCCAGATTCAGCCGCTGCACGGCGCGGGCGTCGGGCGCGGCGTCGTCCCAGGGCAGACGCCGTGACCGTAAAAGCCACTTGAGGTAGTCGTCGCGCAGTTCGCCAAGGCTCGCCTTGGCGACATTGAGCAGATCCATGCCTGAGGCGGACGAGGTCATGAGCCGCTCGCACCCCTCGGCAAAGTTGCGGCAGCCGGAACGCGCCGCATGGTTCATCTGGGCCGAGGTCTTGCCCTGCGGATCGTTTTTGTAGCTCAAGAAGGTCTCGCAGAAACTGTCGGTCGCCAGCTCAACCACCCACGCGAGAATATAGGCATCCATCCAGCGATAGCCGGCGCCCTTGCCAAACATCTGCATGTGACCTCCTGTGTGTTAAAGTAACACAGGCATTCTTGCCTGTGTATGCCGTCACTGCCGGAACTGCCGAGGCTGCCGACGATGGAGGGACGACCTCTGTGTCGTCCGCAGTCGGGACGGAGCCCGACCCTCCATACCGAAACTGCCGGGCATTATACCCTTGGCTTATGTCAGGCGGCAACGGTTTTTTCGGTTCGGCAGGGTTGGCCCCGGCAGTACCGGCAGTCCCGGCAGTACCGGCAGTACCGGCATACATGGGTGGGGCTTCGGCCCGACCATGTATGAATCACAGGCAAGAATGCCTATGCTACCTTAAAAAAAACAAACCCCGGGATTGCTCCCGGGGTCGGTGAAAACTAACTGCTCGCAACCAGCTTATTTGCGAAACTTGCGGCGCAGGCCAAGGGCTGCGATGCCAAAGGCCAGCAACGCCATCGAACTCGGTTCCGGCACCGGATCGAAGACGATCGGGTTCGCACCGTAAATGTCAGACAGGTAAACCGACTGTGCACTGTCCGAATCGGCAACGGCGGTCAATGTCCAGCCGGTCCCGCCATCTCCGTTGATGCCATCAGACCAGATGTCCATGTACTGGCCGGAGGTGTCAGCTGTATCCCAGACGCGGAAGTAGAACTCCGTGGTCTTCGGATAATCCGCCACCAGATAGCCTTCGCCAGAGAGCCATACGCCTGTAAACATACCTTTGGGGTTGGTGCTCGTGGTGGTGGCGGTATCAACCGCAACAAACGCTTCCGTTGTGCTGTTATACACCATCAACTGCACCAGCACACCCATCAGGCGGGCGGTGTCGCCCTCGTTGCGCAGATAGGTCGTGCCTGAACCCCAGTTGAGGTTCGCCGCCTGCGAAAGCGCGGCCATGCCTACCACGGCCGCGATCATCATCATTCTTTTCATTGTTTTTTCCTTTTCTCCAGATCCCCGTTGCAGACTCCATGCCAGCAACGGGAAATTCAATCAGTCACCAAATCTCAGTAGGGACGCGGCAGATTCAGCGTCCAGTCCGGGACGCTGACCGTCTTGTACCAGCAACCCGCGCCCGCCGGAATCACGTCCGTTGTGGCGTCAACCTCGCCTGTTTGAATCCAAACGTTATCCTTGTCCTCATAATCCTCGCTGGCACTCAGATAATACGTTGCATAGTCTGCCCCGTCCCAAACCTGAATCTGGTCGGCTGTGCTTGGGGAAGCATTCTTCGTAGCACCGGCCGCTACCCAGTCAAAGGCACTGTTGAGCGCTATGTCGGCAGGATAGGGGTTGGCGAACATCGCCAAGCCGCCCAAACCCTTGTTGGTGCCATAGATCGTGACACCCGCTGTCAGGTTGGTCTTGACCTCGCCGGTCTGGGTCAAGATTTCATTAGTTTCGGCCGAGCGCGAGACCAGCCAGAAGCCGGTTCCCGGCGCCAAGGTGTCGGTTGTGGCGTCAACCTCGCCTGTTTGAATCCAAACGTTATCCTTCTCCTCATAATCTTCACTGGCAGCCAGATAATACGTTGCATAGTCTGCCCCGTCCCAAACCTGAATCTGGGCGGCTTGGCTCGGAACAGCGTCAGCCGTCAAGCCAGCGCCTCGCGCGTCGCCGCCGAAGAGGCTCTGAACCGGGTAAGCACTACCGCCAACTGCCTGCCAGTTGAGTCCCAGCATGTTGTACTTGCCGCCGCCGATGACAAGGCTGCCTTCAGGGTTGAGCGTCTGGGTTTGATACCCGACTATATTCTGGCTCTCGACCTGGGCGAAGACCGCGCCAGCCAGAGCACACGCTGCAAATGCAGTCATTAACTTTTTCATTTTCCAACCTCCAAGGAATAAGAAATTAGGAGTTAGGAATTAGGAATTAGGAATCGAACATTTATCCGACACTTACTCCCTGTTCGCTGCTCCTTCTTCTTTCCGTCTTTCTGTTAGGAAACCTTTTCCATCTCAAAAACGCAACCAGTTTACCCGCGGGCAAACCGCACGTCAATAACCTTTTTTAGAAAAACTTCACTTTTTTCAGGCTCGCCGGTCTTACTTCAACTAATTCGCCAATTGTCGCTGATTTTTTGCCACACACTTAAAACACTTAAACCTTAAACCATTCGTGTCTATTCGTGGTTTCAAACAATCGGTCAACGCTCAGTTACTGTAGCCTCCCGGCAGGGATGTGCTTTACGCTTCAGGCGACAGTCGCGGCCAAATCCCGCTTGTGCCGTGCTCCCTCGGCGGATCGCAAAGACGTTTGACGCTTTCGGCTTGAAAGAGGCTTGGCGGCAGCGGGGTACAACGAATCACAACGAAAGAATTACTACAAACCCGCAACCGTGCGGCCTATTCGCACCTTGGCTTCTCGCGTCCTGTCTCGGAGCGAGACGCATCCGCGTCCCGCTCGCCCTTTTCCTTAAAAAAACTTGGTTTTTTCTGTCCTTACGAACCGGCTCCGCACCCGCGGAACACAGTCCACTTTTTTACGTCAATGGTAAAGGTAGCGTAATTTGGGCGATAGCGCAAGCGGGAAAAGCAAAAAAAAAATAAAATATTTTTTAGGGGGCGGGGAGACGCTACGGGGTGTGGGCCG
>CAZKZI010000100.1:0-12534 GCA_964557205.1 uncultured Lentisphaeraceae bacterium | reverse complement strand
AAAATGGGGCGGAGGCCTGTGCTACCGAACGGTGTCATGCACCAAGGGACGCATCCCCGAGGCGTCCGCAGAGCAATGAGCACGGTGACCGGCGGACGGTTCGGGGAACCGTCCCTACCAAAGAGGAGACACGATGCAACCATACGATACCACGGGGCGCAAGTTGCCGCTGCCGACAAAGCCGCTGCCGACAAAGCGGTTGCTGACAAAGCGGCCGCTGATAAAGCAGCCATTGCTGACAAGGCGGCTACCGACAAGGTTGTCGCCGAACTCACAACCGAGCGGGACACATTCAAGACCGAACGCGACACGCTAATAAGTGAGCGCGACACCCTCAAAACGGAACGCGATGCGCTCAAGGCCGAGGTTGACCGGCAAGGCCGCGGCACCCGCCGTCACCGCGCTGTTGTTCGGCCAGTCCACCGCCGCGTCGTGGGTGTTGGCGATGTTCTCACGGATGTCGTAGTAACTCACCTGTTCCACCGGCCGCGTCATCCAGTAGTCCGCGTTGTTGAAGGCGGACGGGCGGCTCCGGACGTTCCCCATCACCTGCTCCCACTGGCTCTGCGTCACGCCGAACACGCCCATGTAGAAGTCCTTCGTCAGCGTCACCTCATGCCAGGTCTCGTTTGCGGACGTCCGGGAGCTCTCGCCGACCGGCGAACCCATCATGAAGACGCCGTTCTCAGTCGTCGAACCCGCCACCTGCGTCCGGATGAGCATTCAAAATACCTGTCCCTCTGTTATTATAATTGAGCCATAATTTACAACAACAAAAGAGACGAAAAAGAAAAACCAGCGGCCGTTATAAACCGCTGGTTATCAAGGGCTTGCCCTCAAATGGCACCCCCTAGGAGAGTCGAACCCCTCTTTCCAGGATGAGAACCTGATGTCCTAGCCGATAGACGAAGGGGGCAGTGCCTGATAAATTGTATGGTGCACCCGGAGGGACTTGAACCCCCACGTCTCGCGACATAAGAACCTGAATCTTACGTGTCTGCCAATTCCACCACGGGTGCAAAAAACAAGCGTCAGTATGCCAGAAGTGACCCGCGCACGTCAACCCTGCGCGTAATTTTTTTTGCGCGCCTGTTCTTGACTTGCCCGGGGCATAAACCTTATAGTTTGAGCCGACTTTTTAAAGCCAACGTAGCTCAGCTGGTAGAGCAGATCATTCGTAATGATCAGGTCGTCCGTTCGATCCGGATCGTTGGCTCCATCCGAAACCCCGGAACCAGATCTCGTCGGTTTCGGGGGTCTTGTTTTTGCGGGGTGGCCATGCATAAGAGCAAATCTTCAGATTTCCGTTGTTTCATAACCTCCGTGCTGGTGCCGGACCGGGTAGGCCTGCTGTGCGATGTCACCAAGGCCGTATTCGCGTTGGAAGGCAATATAGGCAGCATCCGCCAGAATGTGGTGGACGGTCATTTCAACCTTGTTTTCAATTCCGAACATCCGGCCAGCGTGTCGCCCGAGACCCTGCGCTCGCTACTGAGCGGCTCGCTGGAGGCGGAAGCCTTCGTGACCGTGCTGGACTGCCCAGCCGGCCGCAAGTTCTCAGCCCCGGCGGGATCGCGTTTCGTGATCATGACGCGCGGTCCTGACAAGCCAGGCACCATTTTCGCCATCTCCTCTTTCATGGTTGAACACAACATCAACATCCAGGAGTGGATGGTCGAGAAAGAGGAGGTTGGAAAGGTCGTTTATATCGCCCAGGTGATTGTGCCTGCGGCAGCCGACTTCCGCCTGATTCAGAACAGTTTTCGCGACGAGATGGCCAAACTGGGGCTGACCGCCCTGCTTTGCCACGAGAATATCTTCCGCGCCACCAACGAGATCGTCCCGATCAAATCGTTAATCGGGCAATGAGCGCACGGAGGACGCCCGGCCTCCCAACTCTTCACTCTTAACTCTTAACTATTCACTCCTATGCTAGCTAGACAAGATGTGCTTTCGACTATCCGCATGGTGCGCGAGGAAAACCTCGACGTGCGCACCGTCACACTCGGCGTGAATCTCAACACATGCGCCAATCCCGACCCCGATCAATTGGCACGGGCGGTCTATGACCGGATCATCGATAAAGCCGGGCGCCTGGTGCGTTACTGCGAGGAGGTCAGCGACAAATACGGTCTGCCGATCGTCAACAAACGCATCGCGGTCTCCCCGGTCAGCCTGCTGCTGGAGGGCCACACCATCGAGACCGCGGTAAAGGTCTGTCAGGCACTCGACGCGGCGGCGGAGAAGGTACGCATCGACCTGCTGGGCGGTTTCTCCGCATTGGTGCAGAAGGGTGTCACGCCGGGCGAGCGCACGCTGATCGACTCCCTGCCGCAGGCGCTCAAGCTCACGCGGCGGGTCTGCGCCTCTTTCAATGTCGGAACCACTAAAGCCGGCATCAACGTCGATGCGGTGCTGATGATCGCACGCCAGATCATCGCGACCGCCGAAGCCACGCGTGACACGCGCGGGTTCGGCTGCGCCAAGATCGTGGTCTTCGCCAACATGCCCGAAGACAATCCCTTCATGGCCGGCGCCGTGCTGGGCCCGGGTGAACCCGAGTGCGTCATCAACGTCGGCGTCAGCGGTCCGGGCGTGGTCAAACGCGCCGTGGACCGCCTGGTTCGCAATGATCCCGAAGCTACGCTGGACGAGATCGCGGAGGAGATCAAACACACTGCTTTCCGTGTTACGCGCACCGGCGAGCTGATCGGACGCGAGGTGGCGGATCGTTTGGACATTCCTTTTGGCGTGGTCGATCTGTCACTCGCGCCCACGCCGCGTGTCGGTGATTCGGTCGGCGAGATTTATCAGAGCATGGGCATCAGCCGCATCGGCGCGCCCGGCACCACGGCGGCGGTGATGCTGCTAAACGATGCGGTCAAGAAAGGCGGCTCATTCGCTTCCAGCGCGGTAGGCGGGCTCTCGGGCGCCTTCATACCGGTCATGGAGGATCACGCCCTTTCACAGGCCGTGACCGACGGCACGCTTACGCTGGAAAAACTGGAGGCCATGACCGCGGTCTGCTCGGTCGGTCTGGACATGATCCTGCTGCCGGGCGACACCTCGCCCGAGACAGTCGCGGGCATCATACTTGACGAGGCGGCCATCGGCATCACCGGCCGCAAGACCACCGGTGTGCGCGTGATACCGGTGCCGGGCGCCGTGAAAGGCGAATACGTCGATTTCGGCGGACTCTTCGGCGCGGGCACGGTCACCGCCCCGGCCAGCCCAGAGGGCTCCGCCGAATTCGTGCGCCGCGGCGGCCATGTGCCAGCACCGATCCACGGCATGATGAACTAACCTCAGCTCTTCATGTGCACGTCCATCTGCGGGAACGGTATCTCGATGCCGTTCTTGTCAAAGGCCGCTTTGACCTGCCGATTAAGCTCGAAAAGGGCAGGCCAATAATTTGTCGGCGTGGCCCACGGGCGCAGCACCAGATTGATCGAGGAGTCGCCGAATGATATGACCTCTGCCACCGGTTCCGGATCTTTCAGCACCAGCGGATGGGCGTTCAGCACCTCCAGGGCGATGCTGCGGGCTTTGTTGATGTCAGTACTGTAAGATATGCCGACTGCAATCTCCATGCGGCGCTTGTCGACCGCCGTGAAGTTAGTGATGGGCGAGCCCCAGATAAGCTTGTTGGGCACCACAATTAGCAAACGGTGTTTTGTGTAAAAAGGCGCAATTGCTTGTTTTGCGCATCAAAATCGTTACTTTTGTACAAACCTAAACACCTGACAGTCTAAACACCTGAACTCCTGCATCCTATGGGGTGCTAATGTTATTAAGTATCAATTTTCACCCCGGCAGAGTCAAGCGCGGCTACTACTCCAAGAGGGTATAGTGTGTGATTGCAATATTTCGCAATCACACCCGGCACAAAACGTTAAGATTGTCATTGGCTGCCGTTCCTTGGTATGCTTCGAGTGATGTTAAACCTGTGTTTTCAAGCGACTGGCGGTAGTGAACGGCGATCGGGGCAGGCCATGCTGGAGTATGTCATGGTGTTCGTGGCGCTCCTAGGCCTAGTCGCGGTGTTGTCGCTGTTCCTGTATGCGGTCAAAACCCAGTCGAACCGGACTATGGATCTGATCGCTTCCGAGTATCCGTGATAACCCTCGGCCTGCTTGAATTCTTTGGAGAAAATCATGAAAAAAATCCGAAACCGGCGCGGTCAAACTATGGTGGAGTACATCATCATCGTCGTGCTCATCGCCGTTACGCTGCTGGTGCTCTTCTCCCGTCTCAGCAAAGCCACCGGACGTAAAGTGGCCGGCGCCACCTCGGCACTGGACGCGGATGCCGGTTCCGAAGCCGCCTCGCTGGCGGAAGAGATCGACGAGAACAAGGTCAAGAACCTTAATTCCGACGGCTCTTTCCAATAAGACATTACGGAAACACCGTGAAAGTGCAAACCCGTCAAGGCCTGACGTGCGCTCACGCGCCGCCATTGACACCGTTGTTTTCAAACCGCGGCGGACAGGCCATGGTGGAGTCGGTTTTCGTGATTGTCCTGGCTTGCTTGGCTTTTTTTGCGCTGTTCCAGTACGCCGACCTGTTCACGGCCAAGGTCGTGCTGAGCCACGCCGCCGCGCGCGCGGCGCGCGCGCGTTCGGTGGGTTTCAACCGCTGGATGGTCGAAAAAAGCGCACGCGTGGCATCCATACCCGCCTCGGGCAAACGGCTGGTCCCGCAAACCGAGAGCCCTTCCGCGGCCTTGGCCGTTTTCCGGCAGCGCCGTCCGGGCGAGGCTTGGGACACAGCCTTGCAAAACAACTTCCGCTCCCAAGGCGTGGCCATGGAGGCCGGACGCGTGCCGGACTACATGGACAGCCTGAACAGCCCGACCTCCAGCCAAATTCTGGATTACGAACTTTGGGACGCGATTTCCGTAGACATCAATGAGTCTCTGAACATCGACGGCGCGGCGCCAGCCTGCCTGGGCGTGACCGTGCGGCAGCGCCACCCGCTGCTGATCTCGCTAGAGCACCTCTTTGAAGGCGAACTGCAAGATGCCGGAGGCGACCGGCTGTCGCTCGAGAGTTCTTTCCAAATCGAAAGCCACTACCCGCTCTACATGGAGGATATGAACTGGTGAAAAAAGCGCAATACCTCCCGGGCCTTTGCAGTTGCCCGCCGCCGCGTTGTTCCGGGCAGGCTGTGGTCTTTCTGCTGCTGACTCTCACCGCGCTGGTTTTCGTGCTGCTTTTTAATGTCGACTTGCACCGCGTGATCCAGCGCAAGAATCAGACGCAGAACGCCGGCGACGCCGCCGCGCTGGCCGCGGCCCGCTGGCAGGGCGCCTCTCTTAACCTTGTCGGCGAACTGAATCTGATGCACGTTTTAGCGCTGGCCGCGCAGAATCCGGCTGCGGTCGACGCCATCACCAACATGCAGGCGCGGCTCTGTTTCACCGGACCCATGACCGCGCTCTTCGCCGCCCAGATCGCGGCCAAAAATAACCACATGTATGTCGATGACGACATGACCGCTTTTCTGCGCGAACACGCGCAAACCGTGCGCGTCCGCTACACTTCCAGCTTTGACAGCACCATGTTTTTCAATGAGCCCTGGCCCGGCGCCTGGGGCCAGTACGCGGATATGCTGACGCGCATAGCGGATGCCGGCATCGCCGCCGGGCCGGACAACGCGCGTTTCTTTCTGGACCCTTCCTATGGCCACCTCCTGATGGAAAAGGCCTTTTATGAGGCGGTCGAGGGCGCCAACTGGTGCTGGTTCCACCTTTACCGGCGCGGCCTGCTGGAGGAGTACGACTCGTTTCGCTATTGGCCGCCGCTGCCGGACGCCGATCCCGGAGCCTATGCCGATTCGGAAATTTTCGGCCTCGGACTGCGTCCGGTCACGCTGCCGGTCAAACACCTTTTTTCTGCCGAGGCTCTGGCAGAACGTTTGCGCGGCGGCGGGTTCGTCGCGGATGCCGCGATGCTGAATGTCACCAACGTGATGGATCCGCATGAGACTTGGTATGTTTACGATCCCGAGACTTGGTCCGTATGGTCGCGCATACGTCCTGACGGCGAAGACGCGTTTCCGGTAACCGGGCAGGTGCGACCTGAATACGACACGGCCGGCGCGGACGCGGTCCTGCGCGTCAACGCTACGGTCGAACGGATTTCCCCGGGCACGGAGACGCGCGGACAGGTGGTTTGGACAGCCGCGGCCAAACCTTTCGGTTATCTTGACTCCGACAGCGGCAAGCAGCGTGTCGACGCGGCAGCGGGTTTGGCGCTACCGGCTTTCCGCAACGTGCGGCTGATTCCCGTGGACGCCGCCTCGGGCTCGGAGAACAGCTCGGCCGACGTGGAGTGGGTGCGTCATGTGCGCAGTCACCTGCGGCCTTATCTGGAACTAGGCCCGCGCTCTTCCGCCTGCCGCTATTGCCAGGCACTGGCGGTCTGGGAGAACACCGCTTTCCGGCAGGAGGGATCGGAGTGGCTAAGGTATAACAGTAACCTCTGCCGCATACCGTCCGGCGGCGGTTCCCGTCGCGGCGGCGGCACACGCCGAGGGCATTGAGAAAGAAGTTCTAAAGTGCATGAGTGCTAAAGTTGGCATAGACTGGGAATATCTCCCGCAAAGACACCAGGCGGACACGGACGAGCGGGGTCAGGCGGCCATCGAGTTTTGCGCGGCGCTACTGCTTTTCCTGATCGTGACCACCGGCCTGATCCATATAAGCCGCTTGGCGCGAACCTCGCTCTTTCTGCACGCGGCGTTGCGAGGCGACGCTGGCGAGCGCGCGATGCGGGATGGAACGCTGCCCGAAGCGCCCGCTTATATCGCCGACTGGGACGCGGGCGCGGACGGCTTGCGATATACCGCCGACGACCGGCCGCTGCGCAACGCTGCGTTGCTGCCGACGACCCTTTCGGTCTTCGGAGCTTATTCAGTGCGGACTCCCGGCGACTGGACTCACGTGGCATCCGAGTCGCGTCTGCCGGTTTCCATGATCCGGCTGCAGCAATCACCCGGCATGGTTGCTGCCCTCGGTTTCACCCGCGCGTCGGAAACTCTGCATGTGCCGGTAGACCCCGTGATACGGCGGCTTGTCTATGACAAAGACGAGGTCGCCATCCGCGAAGAGGTGTGGATGCCGCTGATGGGAGGCTTGTACTGATGCGTCGCTGGCGTCATATATGCGCGGCAGCGGTCTTGTGGCTGTTATGGGCGGAGCAGCCGCATGCCGAGTTCTTCTGGCGCTTCCCGGCCGGACGCGGCGGGGAGGCCCTGCGGCGGCTGGGAGGCACGCGCGTGTACCACACCGATGTGCAGATCAACGGCACGTCCGGCACACTGGCGGCCTTCGTTTTCACTGACGCGTCGGCCAAGGTCGCTATTGATCTGACCAGACTCTGGGGTCTGCCCGCGCCGGATCCTTTCGGCGCGTCCATGATCACGCATGCCGACAACCGCATGCTATATCGACTCTTGATTATGCCATCGGCCGACAGCAGCGAAAGCTGCGTTGCGCTGGCTTTCATGCAGCCTCTGCGCGATGCCGCACGCGCGAAAGAGCCTGAATGGCCGGCGGACTGGCCCGGGCTGAACGCCACGCCGCATTTTTCCGCCGCCTGTGCCCTGACCCGCACGACCTTTGTAACAGCCGATTCGCCCGTGCCGCCGGACAGTGCCGTGCAGGAGGCCAGCCGCAGTTTCCAGCGACAAGGCTGGTCCGAGTCCCTGCCTGCGTCAGCCGCCGACTTCACCATTCTGGCCAAAGGCCGCAAACATTGCATCATCTTCGCGACCGCCGACCGACTCACCGGCCGCACGGCGATTAGTCTCTTGCAAAGGGAGGGCGCAACGCCCTAAACTGTAATGCTTATCTTAAAAAACGGAAGTGGCACTATGAAACAAAAAGTGATCTTGATAATTTCCGTGGTCATAGGACTCTTCGCGGCGTTTTTGACGCGCTCCTATCTGGCCGCCAAAGACCGTGAGGTCGCGCGCTGGAAAGCGGATTTCGACCAGAGGAACCGTAAGATCGCCGTCATCGGCATCAACAAGGATCTGCCTTCCGGAACACCGATCACGCTGGAAGACATCGGTGGGCTGTATGTGGTGGAGAGCGCGGTGAAAGACCGCGCGGTGAAGATCGAAGACCGTCTGCTGCTAATTCAGCGCAAGACCGTCAGGCCGCTCAAAAAAGACTCGCCGGTCTTCTGGTCTGACATTGAAGGCGGCGACCCGCACGCGCGCGGTCTGGCAGAAGACATCAAGCAACGCATGCGCGCAATATCAGTCAATGTCAGCGGTGCCGCCTCAGTCAGCGGCATGGTCAAACCCAACGACCATGTGGACGTGCTCGGGACTTTCTCGTTCCCCTCCAGAACCGTGCCCGGCGAGATGGAACTGGTCACCATGACAATCCTGCAGGATGTGCTGGTGCTGGCCACGGGTCGGGAAACCGCCAAGACGCGCCTGCTTTCGGATACCCGCGCACCGACCTCGTACAATATGGTCACGCTCGAGGTGACACCGCGCGAGGCAGAGATGCTGGTATTCGCGGAGCAGATCAAGGGGCGCATATCGCTGGCCCTGCGCAACCCTGATGACGTTTACTTTGAAAAGACGCTGCCGCGTGTGGATTTCAACATGATCCAGCAAGAGATCGAACAGCTCAACACCTACCGCCAGCAACAACTGTTGCGCAAGCGGACCGATTGAATGAATTTTTTTCTCAATATAGCCCATCCCGGTCAACCGGCCAACCGTTTCGAGCTGCCGGCCGGGGTCTATACCATCGGGCGCGGCGAGGCGTGCAAGATTCGCTTGCGCCACCCGGATATCAGCGAACGCCACGCCTTGCTTTTTTTGCGCGATACCGGCGTGGTGATCGAAGATCTGCGTTCCAGCAACGGCACCATGATCAATGGCGTGCCCCTGCAGGAGCCGACGCCGGTCAAGGAGGACGATGTGATCGGCATCGGCCCGTGCCTGCTGCGGGTTTCGCGGGGGGGCGCGCCAGACACCTCGGCGGCCAACCAAGAACCCACCTCATCTGCATCGGCGCCATCCGCCGTGACCCCTGCTGACGCCGTCCCTGTTATCTCGATCCCGGAACATACAAGCGGGACGGCGGCGGAAAATCCGCAGCCTGCCAGCGCCGCGCCAGATCCCATGCTGACGATCATGCGCGGCATCAAGAACCAGATACACAGCGAGTTGATCCAGCGTTTGGATCTCAAGCGCATGACCGCCTCCCGGATCGGCACCGAGGAGTTGCAGCAGAAGGCCCGCTCCACAATTCAGGAGATCATCGCGGAGGTGCGTCGAGGGCAGAAACTGCCGACCGGCATCGACCCGCAAAGGCTCGGCAAAGAAATTTATGACGAGGCCATGCGTCTGGGACCACTCGAGGATTTCCTTGACGACGAATCCATCACGGAAATCATGGTGAACGGGCCGAATCAGGTTTATGTCGAGCGCGAAGGACGGCTAGAGCTGACCGGGCAGACCTTTATGGACGACGAGTCGGTGCTGTCGGTGATAGAACGGATCGTGGCTCCCATCGGACGGCGTATCGACGAGAGCCAGCCGTATGTAGACGCCCGCCTGCCGGACGGCTCGCGTGTCAACGCTATCATCGCCCCGCTCTCGCTGATCGGTCCCTGCGTCACAATCCGCAAGTTTGCCAAGCAGGCGCTGACATCGGAGAAACTGATCGAACTCGACACATGGACGCGCAACGCCGCCGAATTCTTGCGGCTGTGCGTGTTGATGCGCAAAAATATTGTGGTGGCAGGCGGCACCGGTTCCGGCAAAACCACGCTGCTGAATGTGCTCAGCGGGTTCATACCTGCCACCGACCGCATCGTGACAATTGAGGACGCGGCTGAATTGCGTCTGGTCCAGCCGCATGTGATCCGCCTGGAGGCGCGTCCGCCCAACATCGAAGGTCGAGGGGCGATCGCTATCCGCGATCTGGTGCGCAACTCTTTGCGCATGCGGCCGGACCGCATCATCGTCGGTGAATGTCGCGGCGGCGAAACGCTAGACATGTTGCAAGCCATGAACACCGGGCACGACGGCTCACTGACCACGGTACACGCCAACTCCCCGCGTGACGTGATCTCGCGGCTGGAGACCATGGTGCTGATGTCAGGCATGGAGTTGCCCTCGCGCGCGATCCGCGAGCAGCTCGCCTCGGCCATTGACATAGTGGTTCACGAGTCACGCATGAGTGACGGTTCGCGCAAGGTGGTTTGCATCTCCGAGGTGGTCGGGCTGGAAGGGCAGCAGATCGTGATGCAGGACATTTTCGAGTTCGTGCAGTCAGCTCTCGACGAGCGCGGCAAGGTCGTGGGCAGTTTTGTGCCCACCGGCGCAGTGCCGACCTTTTACGAACATCTGCAGAGCCGCGGCCTCCATATCGATCCGGCGGTGTTCGATCCGGCGCGGCAAGGCGGTGGCGCATGAGCCCGTCCATGCTGGAAACGCTCAGATGGGGTGCGCCCGCACTGGCGGCTGTGGCTTTCGCGGGATGCGCCTATACTATCATCCGCAGTTTAGGCGCCGGGGCCACGGCCTACACGGAATCAATGTCCGAGGAGACCTCGCGACGGTTCGAGGATCTTTTTCTGTTCATTCCAGCCAAGCGTATAGCAGACATCGGCCGGGCTTCGGCCGTCGCGGTCTTTCTGTTCTGCTTCATACCCCTGTTCGACTACCAGAATCCGGTCTCGACGGCTGCGGGACTGATCCTCGGGACGTTTTTCGGCGCCTTGGCTTTAATGGCCCCGTACCGGCTGGTTGACTTGTTGAGGAACCGGCGGCGGCAATTGTTCAATGTGCAGCTTGTAGAGGCGCTCGGCAGCATGAGCAACGCTTTGCGAGCTGGGTTCAGCATCAATCAGGCCCTTGATACAGTTGTGCAGAATGGCGAAAAGCCGATCGCGCAGGAGTTCGGCGTGATGTTGCAGCAGATGCGGGTCGGCATGAGTTTTTACGAGGCGCTGCAGAGTCTGGACAAGCGAGTCGGCAGCGATGACCTGACCCTGGTGGTTACCGCCATTGACATCGCGCGCCGCACCGGCGGCAACCTGACCGAAATCTTCGACAAGATCAGCGAGACCATCCGAGAGCGCATGCGCATTGAGCGGCGCATAATGACCCTGACCGCGCAAGGCCGTCTGCAGGGCATGATCGTGGCCTGCATGCCTGTGGTGTTGGGCGCGGCCATGACCTTCATCAAGCCCGATATGATGCTGCCCTTTTTCCGCTCGGTCGACGGCATGATCGCGGTCGGGTTGACCCTGTTGCTGATCTCGGTCGGCTGGTTTTTCATCAGCCGCATCATCCGCATCGATATATGACTTCTCGGCGCGTTTACTTTGTCAATCCATTTTCCACTGTCTGAATCGCAAATTGTGCAACGCGCCTATTGTTGCATTGGGGTAAATATAATATAATAAACCTTTTTCAATAAGTGCCAACTATGGGATACGACATGAGCGGATGTAAATTGACGGCCAGGGTGTCAGGTGTGGGCAAGGCATTGCCTGAGAGGCGGCTGACAAACGCTGAACTCGAAAAGATGGTGGACACCAATGACGAATGGATCACCCAGCGCGTCGGCATCAAAGAGCGCCGCATCGTCGCGGACGGCGAATACACTTCGCACTTGTCCATCCGGGCTGCGGCGGAGGCCTTGAAGATGTCTGGACTGAAGGCTGAGGAAATCGACATGATTATGGTGGCTACCTCCACGCCGGATATGGTCTACCCCTCAGTGGCCTGTCTGGTCCAAAAAGCGCTGGGCGCGGTCAACGCCGGGGTGCTGGATATCAGCGCGGCCTGCACCGGTTTTATCTACGGCGCCAGCCTGGCCTGGGGCATGATTAAAGCCGGTTGCATGCGGAATGTGCTGGTCATAGGCTCTGAAGTCAACACCTCGGTCGTGGACTGGAAGGACCGTGACACCTGTATACTGTTCGGCGACGGCGCGGGCGCGGCGATTTTCAGCGCGCACGAACCTGAAACCGAAGGAGTGCTCTCGATTAATCTCGGCGGCGACGGCAATTTCGATGAACTGCTTTATCTGGCCAACAGCGGCTGCCGTCCCTTCCCGGATATAGACGGCAGGCGCATCATCATGCAGGGCAACGAGGTTTTCAAGCAGGCGGTGCGCAATATGTATGAATGCGCCATCAACGTGCTGGAAAGTGCGGGGCTGACTCCCGCAGACGTGGCGCTGCTGATTCCCCATCAGGCCAATATCCGCATCATCAAGGCGGTCTCCAAACGTTTGGGGCTCACACCTGACAAGGTTTTCGTCAATATAGCGGATTACGGCAACACCTCTGCCGCCACCGTGCCGATCGCCCTGTGCGAAGCGGTTGAGCAGGGACGGCTGAAAAAAGGCGATGTGCTGGTGATCGATGCCTTCGGCGCCGGATTGACTTTCGGCGCCATGGCTATCCGCTGGGTCTGACGGGGCGCTTCGGGGTGTTGGTCGATGCGCACGAGCTCGTTTTCTCGCAAAGCGAGATGGCGCCGGAATACCGG